>JAOUAE010000007.1 GCA_029861085.1 Candidatus Nitrosopumilus sp.
TACCGAATACTTTTGTCGTAAGACTTGTGCCGGGGTCGCCTAGCCTGGTAGGGCGCGCGCCTGGAAATTATTAACCATAAAGCGCGTTCTCGCAAGGGAACGGGAGTTCAAATCTCCCTCCCGGCGCCTAATATTGTAATGTATAGGCCCAATGAACAAAATTTGCCCACTTTAAATTCAAGTCATATTCGTAATACTATGAAAGACAAAAGATCTCCTGATTGGCACAATTCACAGAGACGAGTCGAGCTTGCCAAGCTAAGAATTACAAAAAGATTCTCAAAAGAAAATACTGATATCGCATGCAGATTTTTAGACAAACTAAGGTTAGGCAACATGTCTTATGGGCGAATAGAGAACTATTCGGGTTCTGTTATTCGAATTTTAAAAATTAAAGATGACAAGAAAATAGAGGACTGGTCAAAAAGAGAAATCGAAAAAGTACACAAGGCAATAGCTGATTCTGCATATGAGAATTCAGTCAAAAAAGATACTCTTACAGCTTTGAAACGACTGTATCATTTTGCCATACATGATGAGATTGCCATAAAAGCAAAAGGTATTGAATATGATCCTACAGTTTCATGGATAACTCCTGGTTCTTTTACTGATAAATTTGAGAAGATACAAGCAAAAGATCTACTCACTGATAGTGAAATACTACAGCTAATTCAAGCAATAAAGCAAATTGGTGGACGATTTGTCAAAAGAAACATTGCACTAGTGTTTATTTTACTTGAAGGTGCATACAGACCTGGTGAATTATTAAACATCAGAATATCTGGAATAGAGTTTGAAGCTAATTTTGTACGAATTTACACCACTGGAAAGACTGGGCCCAAATCATTAACTCTAGTTGCATCATATACTCCACTAAAAGAATGGCTTTCTATTCATCCACAAAGTGATGATCCTAATGCATTTTTGTTTTATCAAGATAATAATGATAATGTGATGCGATATTGGACACTTGATTATATAATTAGACATGCAAGAAAGAAAGCTAATATCAAAAAACGTGTATGGCCCTACTTGTTTCGACATACTTCACTAACTGAATACAGCAAAAAGCTGGGGGCTGTGGCTAAAATTTATGGTAACTGGTCAAAAGACTCACACATGCTTACTCACTATGAACATCTTGCAAATTCAGATCAGGAAGATGCAATATTGAGACTGCATAATCTCAAAAAAGAGGACAAAGAAAATTCCGTTCTATTTCCAAAAATATGTCCTAGCTGCAAACAGCGAAATTCAAGTGACAACTCACACTGTCTTCACTGTGGAATGGAATTGGCAAAATCTTTGGTGCATCTAAGAGAAATAAGACAAAACACTCAACGTAATGATACTACTAAACTTGAAAATGTATTTTTTAAAAAGATTGAAAGTCTTGAATTACTATTTGAGCAGCAACAGCAGCTAATTACCAGACTCGTAAATGAAAAGAATTCTTAATTTCCACTATTCCTATATCTAGTTTCATCTGTGGTTCAAATTTGACTGGGAGCACAATGTGTACGGGGATATAGTTAAGCGGATATTTTTCGTACCCACGTGTGAAGAAGTTTTGAAAAAGAAAGAAAGAACAAAATTGAGAAAATTGCATTACATTATTTTAGATAAATGTCACGATTTGAAAAAATATTGTACCTAATTATAGATAGATCTGAATTATGCAGTAATGGATTCAGTGTCTACAAAATATCTCTTAAAAAACATGTAATATGACGGAATAAAAATCATCAAACCCATTAACATTGAAATTGGCAGATTCACTATTCCTCCAAAATTAAATGATATAAATAATTGAACACTTATCAATACAAAAAATATGCCAAACCCAAACAAGTTTTTTCTATTAAGAAAACTACTGGATATTTGAACCGTAGATTCATGTATTTTTTGTACTTCATCAACTGAACCGATAATAGTGAATTCATCATTATTACAATTTGGACAAATAGTTACGTCTGGAACAAATGAATTGCACTTGTTACATTTTTTCCTAGTAACAATTTTTTTGTTTTGTCTCTCGTGAAAAGACAAACTTCTAGTTGTATTGCGATAATAGTTTTCTACTCTAGATATTGCATAAGACCCTGCAAGAGCAATAAGAAATGACAAAAACCAGTGAATTATTAGAAATGGTGGTGTATTGTTCAAAAAAACTACAGTACTTTCAAATACAAAAATTATGATAAATGAAAAAATGGCATAATTGCGTTTTATAGAACGTATTCCTCGATGTTCCCTTTGAGCAAAACCCCCTATGGATAGATTTTCAGATAAAGATCTTTTGTGCTTCATTTCTAAGGTTCAAGATAATCAATTACTTCTTTGGAAAAAGATTTCAAATTAGAGGGGCATTTTCCATTGTCAATTTCAGTTAATGCAGGTACAATCCACTTGTTCTTTTTTCTATTGGATTTTATCCAGCTTTCTAATTCCCCTGTAGGAACAATGAAGATACCGTGATTTTTCAAAGAATCCAATAGTTCTTTAGCACATTCTTTAATTGATAGGTCCATTGCGTCAATTCCTCCTTCTTTGATAATTTTCCAACTTGTCCCTCCAGATTCAATTCTACTTAACGCGCCTCTGAACCCTGCAAGAGTATGTTCTTCTTGATCAAGTTGTTCAATTAATTCTTTAACTTCATTCTTGCATTTTTCTAAGATTTCTTTTTCAGATGAACCATTAATGAAATTCATAATTTTTTCTTGATCTTCTAAATAATTGGGAGGAATGTCGTCCATAAATGCAGAAAGTAGTTTTTTGAAATCATCTTTGGAATTTAATATGTCTATATCTATTATTGTTGAAACTGAAACAGTTACTTTCTTGAGCAAATCAACTATGTCTTTAATGAGATGTTTTCCATGACTATGAATGAATAAAATATTATTAACAAAATGTTCCTTTTGAAAGACTTTTTGATAAAAAATTCTATCAGTATCAGATTCACAAACCACAACACCTTCAGAAAAAATTGCCTCATGAACAGATTGACTTGAAAGAATAGGGGATTGAGTTAGATTAGTAATTGAAGTTGAAGTGATTTGTGAAAAAGATGTGTTGTTTCCTTTTCGATTAAGTCTAAAAACATCTACTTGATTATTTCCAGATAATATACCTGCGAGAAAATTAGCATTGTGAGTTGCAATGATAATTTGTGCATCCAACTCATTTAGATACTCTGATATCCATCGTCCTAAACCTCTAGCTTGAATGGGATGTAAAAATGCCTCTGGTTCATCTAAAAGAATTATTCGTTGCCTGCAGAGTAATATGGATAATGCAACGCCAACAAATGATTTGTACCCATCACCTTGATCGTTCAAGGTTTCATAATTTTTAAAATAATCATATTTTTCATTCAGTTCAGAAGGTTCTTCACCTTCAAATTTTTCTGTTATTCTAAATGAAATATCTGCAGGTTCAGCAGCTAATTTTATTTCACGGTTGAAAATATTTCTAAAAGTATCTTCTAGTTCTTTTTTTGCTCCAGTTTTATCCATGAGTAATATTTGAGATAGATTTGGAGGAGGGGTACCAATTTTTATAACATTTCGCTGGGTTGCAATTTGTAATTTACTTTGAGCATCCAAATGAGCAACATGAAATTTCCCAAGTTGCTCAAAAAAATTTGCAAGAGGAGTACCATCATACTGTTCTATAGTTTGATGATTCAGAGTTCCAGTAGTACCAGTTAACAATGTGGAATCAAGCCCATCAAAATTTAGCAATAATGAATTTCCTGTATGAGGATTTTGATAAAGACCAGCAGTTAATTTCTCAAATGTGGTAGGTTTTATGAATTCAATATTTTGAATAATTTTAGGATTCCAATTATTGGATTTTATTAAACGATTATGAATGTCCTTTAAAAATTGGGATTTACCAACGTTGTTTGGTCCAACTAATACAGTTATTTTTTTTGGATTGATTTCAAATATGTCTGAAAGAATAATGCTCTCTATTCTCATATGATGGTTATTTTGTTCAAAGATTTAAGGAGACTCATTCTGGTCATGGTAAGAATTTTGAAAATATCAATCATGTATAGGCAATATTCAACAAATCTATTTGAATGTGTAAATTAATCCATACGATCCATAATAGATTTGATGATTTAGTTCAATACTCTGATTTGAAATTATTTTATTAAAAATACGTTCATGAACTTATTTTGAATTTCAATAATATTCTACATCCCTTTAACAAATAATACAAAGTGCTTGACTTCTGCAAAAATTGCCATATTGGTGTCTTTGGTTAAAACACACGCATTTCTATTATCTAAAACCGCTAACAATTTTTTATCATTTGCAACTCCGGATGCCAATAGGTGGGTGTCAAAATCATCAAATCCAATTAACCCATTTAGCTTATGTTCACGAAGTTCAGTAATCTCTCTTTGGGCACCTCGCTTTATGTCTGGTTGTTTTTTATCCAATTCTTCATAAACAAATGAGGGTAAAAGAAAATCATTCTCCTTAAAATATTGATTTGAATTAAGATCTTTAGAAACGATTCTAGAAATTACAGTACTAGTATCCAAAGTAATTGTGTTTTTCTTGAAATGAGTCCTGAAATTAGGTACGCTGATGAGATTTGAGCATCTTGAACAATACAATTTAGTGCCACTTTTTTTATCAAACATTACATCTACACGAGATAATTCTTTAGAACAATGTTCACAAATTACAGATAATCCAGTTCTGCGTCTGGGATATTTTTCGTCAATTTTTATTATATTTACCCATTTTTTTCTCACAAATGAAGGGAATTCTGCATCAGGTAACCTCTTTCGATATTCTTTCAAATATCTCTCAGTCATCTCATTTGAAGCAGCACCAGAACCAGGAAATATCATTTCCTTGGTTTCATTGTCAACAAATGTATTGGTGTTATTGATATGGGTAATCTCATCTGCTCTTGCTTTACGTGCGATTAGAGATGCCAATTTGCATGCCGTGTATTGCTCATCCGCTTTATTTTTTACAACAATGATTGTATTTTCTGAACTTATTTTTTTTAGATATTTTGCTAATTCATGTTGTACGCCATAGTCATCAATAACTACAGAAATTTTGGATTTACCTTGTATGGCAGAATTAATCAAATTCATGTACCCTCTATCTAAAAGAACATTTTTTGAACCAGAATCAAGTTCAGATGCGGAATAAATCTTTACATTTCCTTCATATGAACCTGAAACTGCATTTAAAATTTGATTGAGTTCTCTTTCATTTAATCCTCGTATATTTTTTCCTTTAACTATGTCACAAATTGACTCTAGATTTTTTTTCGGGATTACTGCACAACCTAAAAACATTGAACCAAAAGATTCCCCAACTCCAGATTCATCACATCCGATATAATATTCACTAATTAATTCACTTTCTTCTTTTGGAACAATTTCTTCTTTTTCAATAGGAGTTATTGAAAGTATTTTTGACATGTTTTCAATAAGGATCCCATAGACACTGTTTGAAGGACTTGATTGTATCATAAATTTTCTATTCTTGTAATATGTAAAATTGATTTTCCCTTCAGTGGTTTTTATCGTAAATGCTTCTTTAGTTCCTTGTTGAATTGGTCTTTCTATTATTGTAAATCTAGATTTGAGGTCATTTACAATTTTCATGTAATCGTCATTGCTTAAATTTTCAAAAACAGTATTTGGTTTCAATTTTGTTATTACAAGATTCATAAAATAAGAGTGTTGATTGACGCACCCTTTGCTTCTATGCTATTGGCGACCTCAGCGATCGAACCCATTTTTCAGGGGCCTCCAGCTCCACAAAGGTACCGAACGTCATCATATGTGCAGTTAGCCATAATTTAACTAATTCTCATGAAAAAATCCTAGTCTCTGCCTAAACAAAAATCAATTTGTAATGTAGATCAAGCTCAAAATTCAAAAAATTCCTCTCCAGAACAAGGTTTTACTGTAATTTCAATAAAATATTTTCATAGATTTTAGGGATTTTTCTTTCAGTCAAGTTTTTCTGAATGTGCCATAATGTTGATTTGTTAATTCCTAATTTCTTTCTCTCTTCTGGAGTCATATTCAAAATCTTTTCCTCTAATTCTAAATTCCCTAAGATAAAATTAGATAACTGCTCATCTCATACATTGTGATAAAAATCATGGTGTGCCTTGATGTATCTACTCATAAACCACCTTACAAAGTAAAAGTCATTGTCCGTAATCTGTGACTTTTCCAAAGCTGAATAATACATTACACGTTTGCCATACTCTACATCAAGCATAGGATATCCAAACTCATCTAGTATTTTATTCATTATTAATCGAGAAACTCTACCATTTCCATCACCAAATGGATGAATCGATACAAATCTGAGATGTGCACGAGCTGCTAGTTCTGCAGGATTTAGAATTTTTTTATTTTTATTGTACCATCTAAAAAACTCCTTTAACATTAATGGAATCACATTAGGATCTGGAAACTCTGTCTTGCTTTGCCCTACTCTCACATGATAGTCTCTTATTTTTCCTGCAATGTCAGGCTTTGTCTTATCAAACATTGCCTTGTGCCAGTATAGTACCGTAGCAAGTGATATCTTGTTCTTATGGTACAACATCTCATCAAATATCTTTTTGTGCATCTCAGTCTCTACCATGTGGTCTTTGGGTTTTGTAGCTGGTGTTATACCATAAAGTAAAAGATTTGTAGTTTCTTGCAGTGTAAGTGTAGAGCCTTCAATCTTTTGCGTGTTGTATGTAAAGATAACTGCAAAGTCCTCAATCTGTTTTTGCAGAACTGTTTTTGGTACTTTCTTTTTGTATTTTTTATATCCTGTGCTAATCTCTTTAATCTTTGATAACCAATCATTGCGATAAAACTGCATCAAAAACTCTTTTTTTATCTCCTCTATGTTATCTGGAATCTTTTTGCCCAGATAGACCTCTTTTTCTTTATCTTTGGTGTGGTGTCTGAGATAGTAAAAGTCATTGTTCCCTATTTTCTTTTTTACTATTCTTACCATGATACAGATTACCCCCCGAATTATATTAATATTTTTTACATTTACACATAAAGGGGACTAGTTTAACCTCAATAATTACCGCATCACACCTACCAAAAATAACTAGTATGTTTTTAGTATCTTCTTGATATGGTGTAACTCCTTTTTTATTTTCTCACTGTTTTCATTTAATTTCTCTTCAATACTTTGCCTCATACTATAATTATATAAAAATTAAATTAAAGCCAAATAATTTGGTACAAAAATTTTACACCACTTTCAAATTTGCATGATTTTTTTCTACACCTTGATGTATCTATAATAATTTAACATACAATACATTTACACCACTTTCAAATTTACATAAAAATTTTCTACACCTGTTACTAATTATATTATTCCATATCATCTATGCTGTTACACCCGTTTCAAATATTATATCTTTTTTATTGCACCCATACTTTACATCTAGTCTTGCAACAGTAAACAATTTCTTTGATATGGAATGTTGAGTGCTATCCTCATGCTTGAAAAAATAACTGCCATTTTTTCTTGTATACATTACTCCCTCTTTGTCACATTTGAGACATCTTATCACTTCATCTTTTATCTTTCTTATTGATTCAATCTCAAAATACTCATACATTATAGTATGTGAAAACTGGTGTTTGTGATATTTTTGCCAGTGAGAACTTACTGCTTCTCTTCTGTCTTGTTTGCAAAAACTACAATATTTTTTATATTTTTTTAACGAGTATGGGCTTCGCTTAGAGTTTGTCTTTGGTCCTGGCTTTTTTCTGTTGTATATATTCTCATATGACTCTTTTTGAAAAATTGGCCATGTTGATATGTTTTTTACATCATGTTGAGTCTTTTTTGATTTTTTCTTCTTTGTTGATTTTGAATATGGAATGTTTAATTCTTTTAGTGTATACTTTACGATCTCCTTTCTGACTTGTTTGCTTAGTAAAGAATAATTCTCATTTGACTCTGAATCTAGTCTGTTTGCTTTATTTCTAATGATGTCGCAAATTAATGTATGATTTTTCATATGCTGGTGTGTCAGTCTGCTTCTTGCATCCTTTTGCATGTCTTGTATGTGATGCTCAAAGTTGTCATATTTTAGATTCTTTTCATCAGTTTTTGTAATTTGTTTATTTGTGGAGTAAACTTTTTTCCCAGTATAATCACGGTCATAAATTCGAGAACCCATTCCTCCATAAACTGAATCCTGTGATACCTTGCCTGTCTGCCCTTGCATCTCCATGATACTTTCATTCTCATAGCCAAAGATAATACCACATTTACCACACACTATCTCATCATCACTAGTTACAACTCTGTCTTTTTGCTCACATGTACACTCTTGAGAACTCATCTTTTCCTATATTGTATAGCACTCCCAGTAATATAAAGTATTAGATTATTACTAATACTATACATATATTATAAAAAACATAATAATAAGGTTAGCCTAGTATGAAATAAGAGAATAATGACTATTGTAGGGATTTTAGAGAGGTGCTTTGAGGTGTCTGCCACATTTGGGCAGATACAAAACGATCTCAAATACAACAAGACCACTTTATCTGGGGTGCTAAAGAATTTGCTTGATACAAGGAGACTGAGACGAGTAGAGTTTGGCTTGTACCAGATTACAGAGACTGGAGCAGAATACCTTGAAGAAAAGTATTCAAAAATTGTGGATGAGCAGACTAGACGAATCACACTAGCTAGTCTGAATA
This sequence comes from Candidatus Nitrosopumilus sp., assembly GCA_029861085.1. The sequence goes on from JAOUAE010000007.1 coordinate 8,744, forward strand.
TTTTGAATAATCGTACCATGAGTAATTTGATTCCAGTGTGGTCAGTTGATGATAAATTATTATCAAAACAAGAAGATAAAACCAAAGTATCTCATCTTTTTGATCTATTGTTACATGCATATGAGAGATCAGTTGGTGATGAGTATGGAGAATTTCTAGACAAGAAGACATATCACTTTGTATCAAACTATGCAGTTCTAACACATGAAAAGATGTGTCAATTGACATGGCTTTCTTTTAAAACAAAAAGTATCTCACAAGCCATGCATAGAATTCTGAATCTGGAGATTGATGGTTTTTCAGACCTTGAAAGGATTGAAAAAATATGTGACAGGAAGATATCTGAAAAATACATTTTTAATGCATTTAGATTCTTTTCTCTCCCCGTGTTGGCTCGACGAATTTACTTGAAAAACAAATCAAAGATACTTGGGGAACTAGGAATAATGAATGATGATTCAAAATGATAATAATTTAAAATAAAAAATAATTTAACAATATCTTGGTAACTAGAATTTAATTTTAATATTTTGTTAAATAGTTTCTAGATATTTTTTATACAATGTGAAATTAAAATAATAATTTCTATTTGTATGATAGTACTAGCAAAAATTTACTTGATTTTATTTTTTTATCTTTGAATTATTCTAATATTTTAATTCAAATGAGTAGTTTGAAAAATTATATAATTTTTAATTCATTGAATGGTTTTGTATGTTGGTCAAACAACCAAATGTTTGTAGGTGATGTGTGGAGAAAAAGTTTAGTTAGTGTATTGTGTATAATTGCGGCAAATTACAATATTTCAGTATTTTTCAATAAACATGAAAAATTATGTGGAATTTTGGTTATATAATTGTAATATATTCAAGATTTTATGATTTTTTACGGCAAGTTTACATGTATATTTTTTGATATCTCTACCGCAAATTTTGCTGCAAAATTATGATATAGAATTGTATCTGAATTATCTTGACTTTAAATTATTCTTGAAATTATATAATTATGAAAGACAGAATATCAAACAAAAAAAGAAGACAACATGTAAGAAAGATTTTCAAGCTTGGCAACAACGGAAAAACCTCCAGTCATGTAGTAACGATCCCAAAAGACTTTCTTGAAACTTTGAGTATTGATAACAATAACAAAGTAATCATTAGTTTGGAAAATGAAAATGATCATTTCTTTATTAAAATTCTAAAACTAGATGAAAACTTTACAGAAAGCATCTCAAAAAGTAAAATAGAAAAAAGAAAAATTAATTTAGATTCACAGGAGTTTGAGAACTGGGATTAGTTCATGGCACTTTTTGCATATTCTAACATACCTGTTGCATTTGAAAATACAGGATCCCCTACAGCACATAATGAATCTGCAATCTTTCTTTTGAGATGATTGTACAAGCCTGGAACGAGTATTCCGCCACCAGACAATATTATATCATAGCTGTTATTTGCAGCTAGATTTGTCTTAAATGAAGCTAGGTTTTCAGATATTATATCAGCTAACATCTCTATTCTTTTTGGGTTTGGCTTGTTTGAATTATTAAGATACTGTAATTCATCTGAACCTAAATGTATGTAATCGCAAGCTTGAGGTATTGATCTTCCAAGAATTGGTTTTAGGTTATCAAATGCTACTAGTTCTGTAGTTCCCTGACCAATTGCAAGAACAATGCCATCTTTTTTCCTTGATGACATTAGTGTTCCAATTGTTTGCGGCACCACCATCACATCTTTGCAATTAGTTATCTTTTTGACAAAGCTGGGAAATTTTATTGCATCTTTTGCTGCATGGTATGGCAATCCAATTATGATTGATGTTTTTGGTATGGAATCATCTGAAATTTCTAATCTTTTGATTGCCTGATTTACCACTGCCACAAAGGCTGTCTTGTTTGATGGCGTGCCTTCTCGTACTGGTTGTAATAATACGGCTGATGGATGCCTTGCAATCTCTACTGCGTCATATCCTGCACCTTCAACAATTGTTGTACCTTTTTTGTTATTCTCCCAGGGATCTGCATCTCTATAGGCATAAAGAGATGGAAATCTGACTTTTTTCTGGACAGAGCAGGCCTTTACAAAACCTGTCCCAATGTCTAGTGATATTGTTTGACTCATGATTAATTGATGCTACATTAAATTTAAAGCAAAAATCTCAAATTTTACAAATTATATAATTTTCAAATTTACATTTTTTCTGACTTTAAATTTAAAATATATTCATATGTATATGGTAAGTAAATGGACTCTAGCAGTTGAATCAAAACAACTCGGGGCCCTTGATAAGATAACTGAATTTAGTTCACCAAACCAAAAAAAGAATCAAAAAGAATCATCATTACCCTTACGGGCAGTTGAGATAGTAATTCCAATTGATCAGGATATAAAAAAAGCAGTAATTACTGCTGGCAGTATCATTTCGTCTTCTGTAAGATCATTTGAGTTAATATGGGACAAAAAAGAAAACAGGCTATCATTCTGGTTGGTATCAAACATACATGACATCACTCATTATGTGGATGCCTTCAAGTCAGTATATCCCAACGCAGATTTTGAAAATCTAGATTACACCATACCAGAATGGTTTGATCCAAGAACAAACTACAAAGTATTTGATGCAAGTGTGAGACATGGAAACTTTTTTGCAGTAATGGATCATCAAAAGACTCCTGCACTAATCACACAAATATCAAACACAATACAAATGGCACAGTACGGCTGGATTCAGTTTATCTTTCAAAGACATGACATTACAAATTATATCAACAGTTTTTCTCAGATTCTCGATTCAATGAAAAGAAAAGTATCAAACACAAAATATCGAAGTGAGCCGGAATCCCTTTTTTCTGATTATTTCCAATTACACAACCATCCAGAGTTTGGTGGTGACTTTGCAAGAAACTATAAGACACTAAAGCATCATGCAGAATTTAAAACCATTAATCCACAAATGATAATGTCCATTCGTGGCCTGATAAATTCTGACGGTGATCTTGACTTTGGATTTGACGTAATTGAGAATATCTCACTTGAGAACATTCATGCACCCTTTGAGCATTGCACAAAAAACTCGTATGATAATTATAGAAAATTCTATAATTCTGACCCAAAAAAGGCACAATACATCAAGATTGGCAAAAGAAACACAAACTGTCAGAGAATTGACATGTTCTCTTTGAGGTTACTGCCAAAACCTGAAGGATTAATCCAAAAGGCATTTGATAACTATGCTGGAACTAACATGTTTGGGAGATACCACAAAAGAAAGCCACTTCCATTTTTGCTACTAAACACGTCTGAGATGCCATTATTCATTCACCTGCCTGATGTTACGGTGAAACACTTGCGTTTAACTCGGGGCCAAACCCTACCTAGAACATCTAGTGACAAGATTGGATTTCGTTTGGGTTTATTTGAGATTGACAAAATTAATGACAAAAAATATCCCGTAAAATACGGTGAAATTGTCTCATCAAATGACATCAGTGGAGTTACAGTTCATTATGATGATTACACACGACATCAGTATGTTGTTGCAGCTTCTGGTGCTGGAAAATCAACTTTGCTGCGTTCCATGGCAAAACACATCGAGATGGCAAATCTGAATGGAGTGTTTAATTCTGCATTTGTCTATGCTGACTTTAAGGGAGGCCGGAATCCTGACAGTATAAAATTCATCAAACAGCTAGACCAAAAGACATTACATTCAGGCAAAGTTTTGTATTTGGATCCATCTGAAACTAACTTTGCAATAAATCCATTAGAGTTGCCAAGAAACTATGATGGAGCAAAACGTGAAGAGATTGTAGATAGATACATTGGATATTTTATGAGAATAATGGAGCAATTCTATTCGCAAAAGCAGACGTATGTGCAAATGGAGCGAATAATGAAAGTAATATTGCAATATTTGTACTCTTTTGATGATGCGCCAACATTTCGAGATATTTATGAAATTGTTGCAGAGCTGGAGTCAGGTGGGCAGCAAGTGTTATCTGAAATATTTGAGACTTTGGGAAAACCTGAAGCAGAACTATACAAGGCATTAACAAGTATCAGTGAGCTAAAACCTGACACATTCTCCCCACTACTAAACAGACTGGAACCATTCAGCACATCACCAATTCTAAAAAGAATCTTTACTACAAAGCACTCTAGTGTTGATTTTAGCACCATTGTACAATCTGGCAGTTACACTGTAGTATCAATGAATGAGACCAACATGTCTTCTATTGCAGCCCCACTAGCTCAGATGGCATTTGTCCTAAAGATATGGTTTGAGGTCCAAGAACAAAGCCGAAACAAAGAAACCAAGATGAAAGATGTCATACTGGTATTAGATGAGTTTCAAATTATTGCAGGTCTTGATACCATACCAATGATATTGGCACAAGCTCGCTCCTTTGGACTGGGATTGTGTTTGGCTCATCAGAATCTATCACAAATTCCAACTGAACTTTTACAGACCATAGTTGGAAATACTGCAACTCAGTTTGCAGGAAGACTCTCAGGCATTGATGCCTCAAAGATAGGTATGATCATAGACCCAAAGTATGGAAAAGACATTGCAGCAATGCTTGCAGTGCAGTCCGACTTTAGATTCTTGGCAAGAACAAGGCCCATTCTAGGTGAAGAGACCAGTCTGCCACCACAGTTCTGGTTGGACTATCCATGTACAGAAAACATGACTGATGAACAGTTTTCACAATTCATCATGCAGCAAAAAGAAAAATATGGAAATGTTACACCTGAGGAAACATTACTCGTATCCAAAAATGTTGATAAAAACAAGTGGATGCAACAGCTAGAAAATGATATCACTACAATTCCACCAAAAACTGAATGGCAGATTCTTGTGTCATTATATTCTCATGAAAAGTTGTCATTAATGGAGATTGTCAGAATTTGCAATTTCACTCAACCACGTGATGATATATCCAAGTTGTTGAGAAACATGAATGAACGAAAACTAATTGAAATTGCCGAAAAAATACAAAAAGGTCGTGTTACCATAATAAAATATCAATTATCTAATGAAACAAAAATAAAATATTTTGATCTTGACTATTCAAAGATTGGAACAGCTTCTGATATTTCTGATGTTGCAAAAAATGCAGTAGAACATTATCTTAAGGAAGGACATTTTGTAAGTATCGCAGTACAAGATTTTTCTAAAAAGGATGAGTTGAGAACAGATCTGATTGCGTATGACTATTCCAATGATATGGCAATATCTGTAGAAATAGAATCACATAGTGAGGTTGAGAGTCATCCAGAACATGTATTGCTAAACATGAAAAAATGGAAAGAGATGGGATTTTCACAATGCCATGTATGGTCTAAACATAAGCAAGTCGTAGAGATAAAAGAAAAGATTGATTTTAGTATGTGTGATAATGTGAAGGCCTTTTTAGTATCATGATAATATACTTTTTGTCAAGATCAATCTCTTTAACCCATTCTTTATCTTTGTATGGCCTAATCTGAATACTACATTCTCCCATCTACATCTAAGATGAGAGAAAGAACAGAAATAATTCTGTGGTATTATCGTATTGGTTGGATGCGCTAACTTTATGTGTATAATTAATTTTTGAGTACTTTCTTGTAAATTGCAATTTTATTTTGTTTGAATATACATTTAACAGATTGCACAAAATTTTTATTAAATTTTTTCTATTACGAGCTTTTTTCCTACAACCTTACAGTCAAATTCATCCCCCTCTCTCCAGTTCAATTTCTCTATCATCTCAGGCGGAATCGTAAAATCCCACCTGTACCATTCCTTTCCGTCCTTATTCTTGCGGCTAAGTTGTCTCTTTAACTTCATGAGTAATGTCTCATCAAGCGTAATATCCATCAGTATAAATTGTTTGTACATACTGATATATAAATCGTCTGTACATACACATATAAGATAGTCTGTACATACTACAGCATGAACGTTAATTCAATTAGTATGATTGAAAATAACTTGATTCTAGCAAATGAAGAATATTGTGAAAATTACACGAGTGATTATCCGGTAGAGGTAAATATTAAAAATTGAAGATTCAGCTGATCAGAATCCATGAAGACGGGAAACAAAAACCAATTCGAATCTTTTCTCATTCCGAAGAGATAATCATACAGCGAACTAGAGTCAAGGTAATGGATAGAGACACGGGAAAGGTAAATGCAATGTATGTTTTAGAGGGACTTGGTCCTACTGGATGGATGACCATAGAGACAACAGGAAACCAGGAGCTTTTTGCATACATCTATGTTGGAGATGAGAGTACTAATGAGAATGATAAATCAGACATGGTACCATGAATCTTTTTGATTTTGTATTGACAGATGTTCTAAGACGAGTAATTTTGTATCCTAAATCAATTCCCAGCACTTCAATGCCAATCTACGACTTAACATTCAATTTTTCTTAAGAAAATCTACATAGTCGAAAAAAAGAAAAAGGAATTTTGGTTTTGTGATGTTTGTTTTGATATGCTACTTTCAGATATGTCTAACCAGCCATCACTGCACCAAACGAATCCAGCATTCTACCATCATTGAGCAATATTTAATTCTGGTTGTACGCAGATATTGCAAAGCGGTTCTCACTTACTGCAACACAGTCTGGATACAGGTAGACTCCTTCATAGAGACAGTCAGTGTATTGTCTGTTCTTTCCATGCATGTCACCATGTGCCTTGACTGCGTTAGACCAGTTAAATGCTACCATTCCAAATTCTTTTGGAGTATGGTATTGATTTCCATCCTTTACCATTGCTATACTCCAAAAATTGTCTGAATAATCAAACCAATCATTCTGATTGGAATCAATTAATGGTTTTGATAGTATCTGGTAGACATTTTCATTTTGGTCATAGAGCCATTCTGCACCATCTGATAATTCTCCATCACCGTTTAAATCCAGAAATAGAGTCATGGTTCCATCATCAAGTGTTCTTGATAGTGTGACTTTTTCTCCAGTAGCATACAAATCAAATTCAGTCAAAAATGATTCATGTTGTTCTGGCCAATTTCTAATAACATTTGCGTGCTTATCAGTCATTGAGAATACTAATGGATCGCTCTTGTCAGGACCGCTCTTACCGTCATTGTTCCAATCTACTTTTTTGGTTGGATGTATCTGATCTAGATATCTTGATGTTTCCATTTGCATCGATTGTAAAGTCCACACATCTTCCTTTTGAAAGAGAAAACTTGAATGGAGAATCAACAATATTGTCTATTTCTCTATTTCCACTGTCTTGGTTAAATGATTCTGTTTTTGCAACAAGTTCTTTGTTCTCACATGTAACCTTAAAGTCATATGTTATTGTAAATGCTTGTAAAGGGAAACATGGATCTATAGGGGCCCTGAAAGTAGCGACATCCTTTCCGAAAAACCATGGAAATTTTGCAGTCAAAGATGCATCATTATTATCACTGCTTCCTTTTCCAGACAATTGTATTTTGTCATTTGGTTGATCAATAACACCATTACTCATCGGATCTTCTAAAGCATGATATGTTTTAATTATCCCGTCTTCGTTTTTCTTAATTTTGGATATAATTTCTTCACTTGATACAGATTGTATTGATGGTTCAGATGTAGGAATTGGGCTTGGAGGTGATATCTTTGGTGGTTCATTTGGATTATTCCACGATGATGTGATTTCAAATGTTATTCTTGCAGCACCATGTGTTCCATTAAATCCACCTACTGTGTTTGTTGGATACTGTACATCACCACTCCACCTCTTTAATTTAAGATCATATGTAAAATCAAGTCTCTTTATTTCTGGGTGGACTGATGTCGACAAGATCATCGTGTTTTTTGTCATTATCCTACAATTCTATGTGTATAAGAACCAGGGTTTTTTGATCAGTATTAACATTTTGTGTGAATTTTCAGTTGGGAAAAACCTTGATACCTTCAATTCTTCCGGTAGCTGGAAATTTGATATTGTTTATGGATACTTTTGCATGTCACCGTTACCTTAACGATCTTTTTTTATCAGAATCTTCTTTCTGATAAATCCTTTTTATCTTTAGAGTGATTTCTTCAACGGGGGCATTTGCAGCTTCAGCAGAAGGTATTGCAACAGTTGACAAGACAAACATTGTCCTTCCGTGAATGTTAAGAACAAAATCCAGAGGACTGACTATTTAATATCTACAAAAGCTACAATTACTTTAACTCTTAAATATTAATTATAAATTTATTAATTAATGTCTCAAGTTACTGATCATTCTGCTGAATTAATGAAATACTTGATGTTAAAATTATACAAAACAGTAACTGGAAGCGACCAAAACATTCAGCTGGCGAGAAACAAGTTCATCACATGGCTTATGCCTGGAATACCATTTGCTCCTAATGATTTTAATTTTTGTCATAAAGGCTTAGTTGGAGATGAAAAAAACTCAACTCAAGACCTATATCATCAAGCTTTTGTCTTATCAAAATTATTTGATTTTATTCCAGACATACCAAACCTAGGAAGTGAAGGAAATCAATTTCAGGATACAGAGAACTTTTTGCAAACCACGTATACTACCTCACAAGACACATTAAGTTCAGTGTGGAATGATGTTTTAAAATATAGCAGAGTAATTAATAATGAGATCAGTGAGAAGGAGAAAAAGAAATTAAAAAAATTCAGAAATTTGTTATCTGTTACCAAAGAAATAACCGATATTGTAACTGACGAAAAAAAGAAAGTTACTGAACCGGGTCCACTAACAATTGCATATACTGCTAAGATGAACGAGTATATCGAAGCAGCAGATGAATATATGAATATGTTAATTGACGCACAGGCAGGTGGTAATGATCCTGAATCCAGGAGAAAAGTTTCAGCTTGGGCAAACAAATCAAAATTTATGAGATTAAAGGTAGAGGCGGCTTGGGGAGCCTGGAATTCTCAAGGATACAAAAATGAATATGAACATATCAACGCGTACATTGAACAAGTCACGCAAAAAAGTATGGTGTTGTATAAACAAGACTTGCAAGAAAAATTCAAAAACGCATTATTGTCTAGCCCTGCAGAAGGAACCGCAGGTGATTTTTATTATACTACCTTAATTCCCGGAAATTTTGCAACCAGTCCAGGTTGGACAAAATTTTCATTTGGAGAAGGAGATATTGCAACATCTTATTCAAAAGAAACAAAAGAATGGGGAGGAAAAGGTGGTATCAGTATTGGCTCTTTTTCTTTGGGTGGAAAAGCTTCTGGTTCAAAAACAAAAGAACTAACTAAAAACAAAACTACAAATTTCAAAGCATCGTTAGAATTTGTTCAAATCCCAATACTACGTGCATGGTTTGATCCTGGATTTTTCTCCATGAGAGCATGGACTTTAGACAAACTTTGGGATTTAAATTTTGAAGGCAAAAAGGTTTCTGATGGAGAAATTCAACCTCAAGGTCGGTTAGTGGCCTATCCAGTAATAGCTCTCTTTGTAAGAAATGTGTCTTTTACATTTGATGATGCAGAAGAAGAAATAAAAGCATTGAAAGAAAAGATAGGCGGCGGTGGCTCACTAGGATGGGGACCGCTTAAAATTGGAGGTAGATATGAAAAAGGAAAGGAAACAAAAGATGTTCATTCTCACACAGAAAACGGTGAAGTCAAAATTGATGGTTTACAATTAATTGGATTTATAAATAATCTAATTCCAAAAGCACCTAATCCCAATCCAGATATTAGTCCTGAACAATTTGTTGGAGGGGAACAAACATCATCCGAATAAAATTATTGATAAGAATTTTAATTATTTAATAAAAAATACCATAATATGAGAAATATGATTTACTAATAATTTTAAAATAAATGGCATTAATCAAAACTGGAAAATAAAACAACTGTTAGAAATAAAATATATGAATTAATAATGTTCTCATTTTATTAATTGTATCGAAAAATTTCAAATTTGTAGAATTTGAACATAACCACAGTTATATTTCTCTTTAATCATGTATTATCGAATTTACATTAAATAGGCTCATTAATTTTTATTGAAACATTATAACATTATTTGATTTCTAAAAACATCTTCACGTGAAAATATTTTCTATTGTTTAAAATCTTATATTAACAAACAGGATTTATAGTATGTGAATATTAAATTATTTTTCGTTGTTTTATTTTTGATGCTAATTGTTTCTTTTACAGAAATTAAGAATGTATCTGGACAAGTTGAGGGACTTGAATGTCCTGAATGTGAAAAACAAAAACTTCCTGTTGATTCTGATGGTGATGGAATATCAGATAACAAAGATAATTGTCCTATGAAAAAAAATTCTGAACAATTAGACTCTGATGCGGATGATGTTGGTGACATTTGTGATGATTTTCCCTCTGATCCTGATAATGATATTGATGGTGATAAGGTATCTGGTATTAGAGACAATTGTAAACAAGATTACAATCCAAATCAAGAAGATTCTGATGGTGATATGATAGGTGACATTTGTGATGATTTTCCCTCTGATCCAAATAATGACATCGATAAAGATGGAGTATCAGGGGTCACAGACAATTGTAAACAAGATTACAATCCAAATCAAGAAGATTCTGATGGTGATATGATAGGTGATATATGCGATTCTACTCCATTTTCCGTTATTTCACTCGATATTTCTCCTAGATTTGCAACAATGGAGGCTGGAAATTTTTTCCAAACATCATTCAAGGTTAAAATGTCTGGAATGGTTCAACAAATCATTTTGTTGTCTTGTGATTTAGAACCTGTAGGTATGAGAGTTCTGGAAAATAGTGAAAAAATTACGTGTAGTGTGGACCCTACTAGATTTGTTTTAAATGAAAATTATCTTTCTAAAACTATTACACTAAAAATAACCTCAGAACAGAACACTGTACCAGATACATACCCTTATGAATTAATTGCAAAAAGCAATATTGGTAATGATATAATACCCGTCCCTTTCTCCCTTACTATTAAAGCAATTTCACCCACAGTAACAATTATCGCTCCAAATGATCAAGATGTTGATACTGAAATTGTTTTTGAAGCAAATCTGAACGATCCATCTAACAAAATAAAAAAACTAGAGTGGGATTTTGGGGACGAGAGTCCAAAACAAATTGGCACAGTGGTAACACACATCTATAAGAGTGAGAATATTAATAGAGACAAAACTTTTACCATTCGATTAACCTCATACTCTCAAGATCCAAATGGTAAGTATGACGAACTTGGTATGGTTTCTCATGACATCAAAATAACAAAACCAGATTTTTTTGATCCAACAATGATATCTCTTATTGGTGTTGTAGGAAGCATAGCCATAGGACTAGTCACCCTTTTTATCACTAAACGAAAATCTAAATCCACATCTTCCAAATTTGAAGAAGAAAATACTGCAAAAAATATGTCCCAAGGAAATTTTTCAAGTACAGAAAAAATAATAGAAAAAGATACTGAAACAATATTGAAGGCATTATCAATAAAATTAGAAAAAATTTTTGAAACGAATGAAAAATTTCTTACATTTCCAAAAGGATTAGGATTCTCTCATAAAGAATTAGATTTTATGAAAGATATATCAGAAAGTAATTTAACCCCAAAACAAAAATTAGATTATCAAGGACAATTCTCAAGACTGTTAAATATAATTCCTGAAGACCGTAATGTGTGGTCTCCAGATGCAAGTAGATTTTTGTGGGATGAATTAATTAATACGTTAAAAAATGCTGTTTTTGCCAAAAGTTCATTGACTCCAAAAGAACTTAAACAATTAGATGAAGCCATAAATTTTCTACAGGACGAAAAAGTTGAGAATGAACAAAAAATTCCAATATACTCGTTACAACTCTCAAAATATTATGAATATAAAGAACTTTTCTTAAATGCTCACAGAACATATTTAGATGAAAAAATAACTGTGGAAAATTCCATAGGTCCAGAAAGCGAAAAATTACGAAAAAATTGGACAGACTTTAGACAAAACCAACTAATTGAAACAAAAAACAAAGCAGAACAAGACTGGAAGAACTTAGGATATAAAGAAAAGGTAGAATACTGTCAATCTTTACGGGAAAGTCTTGAACCCAAAAAATATCTAGGCATGTATAGAAATGCATATCTTAACGAGCTTAAGACATCGGAACTAACTGATTTAAATGGAGTAAGCTTTGGTTTCTTTGCCACCTTCTTTAGTCCTTCTGATGCATTTGACACAGAAGCATCTTGGAATCAATTAACGATGACAAAAAAAGAAATTGAAATACTTACCAAGCAGGGCACTGGAATACTAGGAGATTTTAAATCTAATTTAGAAAATGTGGATTTTGAATCAATATCTATGAATTACAAGGAGATAGCCATAATACGTCCATGGTTCAAACAAGAATTTTTTACATCAAGAAATTGGAAATTACGTAATGAATCAATAATTTCTGATGGGAAGATACCTCGAAAAGGAAGAATTCCGTCATTCATAACAAGTATGATTGTAGTAAAGAATGTGAAAATTCACCGGAAGAAAACTCAGAATAGATTCTCACTCAATTCTCTTCTAAACAGATCAAATTGGAAGAAAACATTCTCTACAATGCCGATTGATAAAATAGTACCAAAGACTCCAGTGAAAAAAATTGACGTTGGAAACAAAGTTGGTTCATTGCTTGGGAGTACTTCCTTTTTTAATGACAAGGAAAGGAAAAACGCTCAATCTAGAAATCTGAATTTAGACTCAATGTCTCATTTAGATCCAGAATTGGCTAGACAGTATATTGAAGTAAAATACAAAGGAACAACTATTAAAACACCCATTTCTGACCTACCAATAAAATCTGAAGAATTATCAAAAAAATTCATTTCCAGTCAAGACTTAATCACAGATTCTTTTGAATTTGATGACCTCAAAATTTTAGCTTTTATTTGCAAACGAATGCCAAAATCTCCAAATCCTGATGAAAAATTGAATTGGTAGTAAAATTATTTCGTTCTCAAACTGTCATTTCTATTAATCATTTTAAATTGTGATTTTTAAAAGCAAATAATTAACATTCATAAAAAAAATAATAGGAACTTAGAAAAATTGTTTATGTAATATTTAATTATAAGTCACGAATATAGTAACTGTTTTGTCAGGTTCCTCAAGAGATACTGAAGACTGGCATGATGATTCCACTCAACCAACAAGTGAAGAGGACTGGCATGATGATTCCACTCAACCAACAAGTGAAGAGGACTGGCATGATGATTCCACTCAACCAACAAGTGAAGAGGACTGGCATGATGAT
>JAOUAE010000163.1 GCA_029861085.1 Candidatus Nitrosopumilus sp.
GCATGATGATTCCACTCAACCAACAAGTGAAGAGGACTGGCATGATGATTCCACTCAACCAACAAGTGAAGAGGACTGGCATGATGATTCCACTCAACCAACAAGTGAAGAGGACTGGCATGATGATTCCACTCAACCAACAAGTGAAGAGGACTGGCATGATGATGAATCAAATCCTGATTTAGATGAAAAACAAAGAAATTTCATTATCCAAAAGAAAGCAAAACGATGGCTTTCAAATAATTATACGAATGGTAATAGTGTTCAATTTTTGATTGATGGTAAAAAAACATTTGAAAGCATGGTAGATGCCATACGAGCAGCTAAGGGAAGTGAAGATTTTATCTACTTTGCAAATTGGAAAATGGAAATAGATTGTCCATTAATACCAAATGACGATTCCACAACATTGGAGAATCTAATAAAAGCTGCAGATAATAATAAAAAAGTTGAGATTCATGCACTTTTATCAAACGATATTTTAGGGAATTATCAAACAAAAAAAGACAAACGAAACATTACAAAAGATCATGAAAAATTATTCAATTCGCTTACACACGGGTCATTCATAGCTGATAAAAATTTCCTCATTCTAGGTGTTCACCATCAAAAGTTATTGATTGTCAAAGCGCAAAATCGCCTAATAGCTTTTTGTGGTGGTGTAGATTTTGCTATGAATAGAATACCCGATCCAAAAAAACCAGGTAGTTTAAGTTCTCTACATGATGTTCACTGTAGAATAGAGGGACCTGCAGCATTGAAACTTCTTCATACATTTGAAGAGCGTTGGATGGATCATCCACAAAAACCTAAAAAAAACTCCTCTCTGAGGAGCCAAACTTCTTTTCGCAATAGGCAGATTGTTACTTCTCTACCTGCTAATATGTATGTAAAGATAGGCCGAACCTATGGTAATGGTAAAAAGCAGAATCAACGTGTCAGATCAGTCAAAAGTGGATATATGCGAGCAGCAAATGTACCAGTCAAAAGCATGCCTTTTGGTAATATTGTAACTATGGGATATGGGGCAATGATGGGGTTGATATTAGCTGTGCAACCAAAATTTATGAAATATACATATTCTGAAATTAAAAGCGCATCAGGACACAACTATTACAAATTTGCTCCTGACGGAGAGAAAACATCTTGGGAAATCATAAGTCATGCAATCTTGCAAGCAAAAAAATTCATTTATCTCGAAGAGCAATATCTTATTAGTCTTGAAGCTGCTAAACTATTAAATTCACAGCTCCGTCGTAATTCCAGGTTAAAAATAATCATCCTGATTCCGGATTCAAGAATTACTACGGATCTTTTTACACCATATTACTTACGTGCAAAATTTATTGAGACATTAACAAAAGGCATTGGGGGGTATCCGAATCAACGAGTTGCCATTTGCTATAGGAATATTAAAAAGCCTCACAACTATGTTCATTCCAAAACATGGATCTTTGATGATGAGTTTGCTATAATTGGCTCGGCAAATTGTAATAATCGTGGTTATACTCATGATAGTGAAGTAGTTGCTGGAATTTTCGAACCAAAAAGTTCGTCCCATACTCACTTTGCAAGAGATTTGAGAATGAAATTATGGGCAGAACATCTAAACATTTCTGAAAAAATGATAAATGATCCAATGTCTTCATTTGCTTGGAATCTTTGGAAAAGGCCGTTACCCTCTACTAGCCCTACTTCTACCAATATTGTTGCTGTATATAAGTCAGAATTACACATCAAAGATAATGATCCTAATATTAATCCAAAAGGAACGATGGTTCTCTCTACTGGTCAGATAGATCCTAGGGGAGACTAATTGCATTTTTTTGTTAGTAGAAAATACCTAAATTTTCCAATATAGAACCTGTGTCCCACTCACAAAACATCATAGAATTACTGTGGTAGGATGACATTGGCCTCCTTCGTTAGATGTGATTAGTATCATTTATACAAAGAAAGTAAACCAATGAGAGACAAATATCAAAAGTAGTAACTCGGAATGTAATTTGCTGAAGAATCTATTGATGGATTTTGTTTGAACAGGATAGTCTGTTATAGAGATTCTTAATTTTGTTCATCAATCAGATTTATCAGAACAGTAAAACTAAGAAAATCATATCCACGCCTCAGATATTTAATTATTACAATGTGTTATGTTATCTTAGTTGGAAATACATAGTAAATCTGGCTTTGCTATTGGTGTATGTTTTGTTGTATTAGGAGGGGGTATTATGTTAGGTACAGGATCAGTATGGATACTTGATGAAGATGTTAATCAATCTAAAGTAAATCAAAGAATAATGCTTCTTATCACAGGTTTTATATTTGCAGGCTCTGGCTCAGCTAGCACGATGCACTCATTAGGTATAATACTATGAAATGAAAATGACGTGAAACATATTTAGAAAAACTTTTCAATTAAAAAAGATGGATTAGATATTGGCATTAAAATTTTTGAATCAGGTCAAAAATCTATGTTTATTTATGAAGGACAAATATTAAGAGTGAAAGAAAAGATCTCCAAAAATGATGTTGGAATTAGTTGACGTTTAGTGACTCTGGAAACTTCTGTTTCAGTTAATTCTGAATGATACAATAAAGAAAACCATTGATTCTACGAAATTGAATGGGTTTGAACTTGAAGCATTCATCTTAATTTAGAAACTGTTTCAGGTTATATCAAAAAAGGCAGAATGCATAGAAGAATTGCTGAATTTTGTCCAATAATAATGTCCACAAAGGGATCTGCATATATTGCGTTTCCAGATGAAATAGAATTGCAGATCCTCAAACAATGTTTTACAGCAGTGATAAGAGATTCTGTAAATGATGTGATGGCTTGTTTGATTATCTGTGGAAAGATGCTAAACCACTTGACAAGAACAAACTAATTGAGGTATGAAAATTAGATTAAAACATGATGATGAAATAAAAAATTCTATCAAACTGTATGATTTAATTTTATATGAGAAAAAACTGTAAATTCATTTATCTGTAATCTAAATTTTTAATCTACTATGATTTTTCATTGAATGTTATATGCAAAGGAGTTTAACAATAGCATTCGGTACTGTTACCGAGCTTTGAACGTAAACGTCAAAGTATTTGTAACTCTTATACTCGTTAACTGTGAACTTTTACTTGTTTTATGTAATCAAAAACCTTATAGATTTCGTGTCGAATTACATATTATCAAGTAAGCAAAAAACACTTTCTAGGATTATTGTATCTTGTAATGTTTCTGTT
Source organism: Candidatus Nitrosopumilus sp. (assembly GCA_029861085.1). Next base: position 3,247 of record JAOUAE010000163.1, read on the forward strand.
TGTTCATTGGGCCTACACGCAATGCTTAAAAGCCCTCCCGGCGCTTTTTTTAAAATTTG
>JAOUAE010000172.1 GCA_029861085.1 Candidatus Nitrosopumilus sp.
CAGTAACTACTGCAACTTTTTGTCTTGCTCCTTGTGTTTTAAGAATATAATCCATGGAATATTTTATTCCCTGCATAGAAATCATGTTAAGTTTTTTGGCATAAAATTCAGGTAGAATGGAAACTAGGCCAATTTGAAAATTCTTTTGTATTTCTGAAAGAAACAGCAAATTCTCCATTCCACTGATGTATTTAGATGGATTTCGCAGTTGTTCTAAAGTTAATCTGCCTTCAAGATATTGCTGTAGTGCATCAGAACCCAACCCACCTTTACATTCAGCTATCAAAATTGCAAGACCATCTTTTTTAATTGCATTTGAGCAATTCCAAAGTGAAGAAAAAGAGTTTGCAAGATTATCATTGCTTGCATCTTTACCAGTACTGATCACCATTGTTTTATGCTGACCCACGTCTTTAATGAAATTTGATTCCAAAAATTTTGTTGATGAAATGGTTTCAGAAGGATGACCTATGGTAAAATCCATTATTCCTTCGGAATTTGCAATGATTTCAATCCCTTGGATTTCAAAATTATCTGTAAATTTTTTTGCCTCTGTTAAACTTTCAGGATATTGTCCAGGGGCAGGAAGATTTCCCTGTCTTTTTGCATATGCTGAAAGCATAGATTCTGGACCAAATTTCTTGATAAGCCGTGTAGATATGGTCTCATAACCAAACAACCCATTAAACTCCATCTCGCCCATGAACACAAGATTTGAATTGGAAATATCTTCATCATCAAATTCATTAATTGAGCTTCCCTCAGGCAATCCAGATTTAATCAAATTTAGAATTTTTTTATCAGTTAGAATTTTTGGAAATGGTTTTGATTTTTGTTCACATATGGTAAGCAATGAAGAAATGATTTTTAGAATAGATTTGGAATTATGTAAAACTACAAGTTCCATTGGTTTTGATAAATCAAGAGTGTTTAGTTTTTCATTGATCGCTGAATCATCTAAAACTTTACCCTCGGAATCAATTTTTTGTTCTAAATTTTCGGCCTTTATATCCAAAACAACATCTGTAATACCATAATTTAACCAGATTTCAGGCATAATTAGTACTCAATACAAAACAAAATAAATCCAGTGTAGTTAATTTTTGTATGGAATTTGTAAAAGAGTTTGCAACATTTTTGCATCAAAATAGCATTATAAAATTTGGTGACTTTACACTAGCTAGTGGAAAAAAGAGTTCATACTATGTAGATTTAAGACTAGTTCCAAGCTATCCCATTGAATTTAGAAAAATGGTAAAATATCTTGAAAGCAAGATTACACAAGATATAGGACTGGATAATTTTGATTCGATTGTTTCAGTGCCTACAGGAGGTTTGGTAATTGCTTCAGCATTAGCAATTGAAACGGTCAAACCTCTAATCTATGTTAGAAGCAAACCCAAAGATTACGGTACATCAAAATCAGTGGAAGGGAAAATCCATGATGGTATGAACGTGGTTATGATAGATGACGTTGCTACAACTGGAGGTTCAGTTGTAAACGCAATAAAATCACTGAAAGAGGTAAACATTTCCATAAAAGACGCATATGTTATTGTTGATAGAATGGAAGGAGCTGATGAAGCATTATCAGAATTGGGAGTAAAAATGCATTCAATTGTAAATATTTTACAAATCACAGAGGCTTTGTATGAACAAAATCTCGTAGATGAAAATATTTTTGAAAAAGTGAAAAATCAAATTAATAAATAAGTTTTGGCGGCTCAGACAAATGCCTTCCAATCATCAATTCAGATATAACTCTGATTCTTCATTGCAGCCAGATAATTTTGAATTGGCTCATTTTAAAACTAATTGGAGATAATGGGCCCGAAGGGCTTCGATCCCTTGGCTCACCGGTTATGAGCCGGTTACTCTACCAAGCTGAGTTACGGGCCCTAAGCAAATGAACTTTTTCTCAGGTTTAAAATGTTATGAGATTAACAATATTCTTCATAACAACTATCAAGCAACAAGTTTTGTGCAGAGATAGACTTGTCTGCAATTTCAATCAAGTTGTTTGAGTTAACTGAAGATTTCTCAAGTATATTTCTCCACGATGCAGCATGTCTGATGTCAGCTTCAGTATGAAGTTTAAAGTATTCTGTAGCTTCATTATTTGTTATTCCATAGAACTCCGCCAATCCGTCAAGTTTAGTTTGACTAATTTTAGGAATTTCTTTCTCAAATGCATACATTGCACAAGCGCCACCATCAAAGGTATCCATTAATTCATTCAAACCAGAAACTGCTTTGCGGGTTTTAGCTGTACCAGAATATGAAATTAGTTCATCCTCAGATATTCCAAGTTCCCCAGCAAAATTAATCCATGGTTTGATATGATCAGATTCTTCTTGTTGATTTTCAACTAATTCACTAATTACTGTATCAGGTGACTTTTCAATAATAGGAGTCATAAAAGAAGGAACTGCCTTCACGAGTTGAAAATATTCTTTAGAGTAACCTGCCAGAGATTCCTGTGTTAATTTTCCATCAGACCACATATGGTAGAATGGATGTTTAAGTAAACTTCTTTCTTCAATCATTTCATCAATTTTTTTTATTATATTCATAATTCATCATCAAAATTGCCAATAAAAAAATCTTTGTGGTTTACAAAAGATTTTATGGTCAAAACACTGAACTCTCATGGGTTCCAGTGGTGTAGACCGGTCAAGCATTTTGCCCTTTCAAGGCAAAGATCCCGGGTTCAAAATCATTTGATGAAAGTCCCGGCTGGAGCACCAAGATTTATTTACTTATGGTAAAGTTTTTTGATCAGGCCCATCTTGGACAGGAAAAATATCGAGATAAATCCTCTACTTGAAACCTATGGAAAATACATTACAAGAATAGATCAAGCTTTAAAAGATGAACTTTCCATGTATTCTGAATCAGAGTTTATTGAACCACTGAAATATTCTCTAGAAGGAGGTAAGCGAATTAGGCCCATTATTTTGAATTTATCAGCTG
>JAOUAE010000173.1 GCA_029861085.1 Candidatus Nitrosopumilus sp.
CACGATGCATTTTCCAGTCTTCTTACTAAAGTAGTTAATGTGTTCAATCTGAGTAATGCTAATCTAGAATCATGAATTCAAGTGTTAACGAATTCATCGATAAAGAGTAAAAAGGGAAAGCCTCCCTTGCAGGCATACAGAACGCGATATAACTTAAGTTATGATTAACCAAATATTGTTGGAGAATGTTTATGATCATACTGAAAGTTATTACTTACCAATCAAATGGAACTTCAAATAATACAAAAGTTTTTGAAAATAGTTGTAATTACATTAACAATTTTTGGAATCCTCTGGATTGTCATGATAATCACATATCCAGATGTAGCATTATTGAAAGAAATTCCACTTGGAGGGATGTTTCTTCTTTTGGCACTTGTTGTTTTTCCTATTTACCTACGCATTAGATGACATTAAAACTCACAAAAGAGGACGTGAGCTTAGAGAAAATGAAAACAGATGGCATAAAATTAGAACTAATTGATAATATGGTATTTGAAATTTTATCTTTATTGAAAACCGTTATTGCGCCACTGCGCTTACGGATCTCATTGATTGTATTTTCTATTTGTGAAAATAATTTGAAAAATGATTTGATATACTCTTTTCTTTAATAATTCACGTTATCAAGTTCATTCTCACTGAGAGAGATGATATGCGATCAAAACCGTGAATCCTTATATTCATTAAAGTCATGGCGAAATTATGGAGAAACATAATACGATCAAACATATCGTACTCCATGTGGATTGTGAACATAGACTATATGTCAATGAATTCTGCATGAGTACATTTTCTGGGATAGTCCCAGAGAGGTACCTATGGAGAACAATGAGTTCGGTCTAGCGCTAGCAATTGTACGCATATTAGGAATAGGATTTCTTCTATCTCTAGGAGCTTTAGTTTACACCGTAGTTATATCAGATATTTCTATTGAAAGAGTCGCTGTTTTTGGCACATTAACATCGGGATTAGGATATGCTTTGGCAAGACCGCTGAAGATTAGTTTTTCTTGGAAAAGAAGTTCATCTATTTGACACCTCATTTGCTTTCTTCATAGCCTTGACGTTTCCAGTTAACAAAACTCATTGAAATTGGCATTGAATCAATACTTATTTCATCATTCATCTCTCTCAAATCCTCAAACCACAATCTTTTCCTGTCAGCATTTAGATTAACCAATCTTTGTTCAGTCTTGAATTTTCCAATATCCTTGAGTTTATTGTACAAGATTCCACTCTTGATGTGCGTAGTTCTAGTGATTTGTATCATGATGCACAAATTTCCATCTTTATCAATGGTATCTAGATGTTCAATTTGTCTATCGCTTGCTTCCGAAACTCCGAAACTATCGGAAAAGCTTGCTTCCGAAACTCCGAAACTATCGGAAAAGCTTGCTTCCGAAACTCCGAAACTATCGGAAAAGCTTGCTTCCGAAACTCCGAAACTATCGGAAAAGCTTGCTTCCGAAACTCTCTGGAAACAAATTCATAAAGTTTTAGAGAAAATATTTCGGATCTGATCCATTCCTGAATGTAATATTACTTTTTTAGATGAAATTTTTATTAATCCACTAAGTTTAGACCCATTGACTTGTCTGAATTTGATAATCTTTTGCAAAAACTATTGGATCAAAAACCCGAATTAGCTCGTTCTGATCTTGAAGAGCAGATTAAACAAAAGAAAGAAAAGATTGGGGCAGGATATCTTACAGATCAAGGAGCACTGTTTTTGATCGCATCTGACTATGGAATTACATTATCTGAACCACTCAAAGTTGAAATTGGAATAAAAGATCTATACGCCGGAGCAAAAGAAATTTCATTAGAAACAAGAGTTTTGAATCTTTCACCTGCAAAACAATTTTCTAGAAAAGATGGCTCTCCATTTTATCTTCGAACAATGACAGTATATGATGGAAATTCTACAGCTAGTGTAAAGTTATGGGATGAGAAAGCAAATCTCCCAGGAGTTGAAAATCTAAAGCCGGGGGATTTAATCAAAATCATTAAAGCTTATGTTAAATCAGATCTTGATGGTTCTCCAACAATCAACATCGGTTCTGGCTCAAATATTGAGACTGCAGATACGAAAAGTGAAATTCCAACTATTGATACGATTACAAAAGATGTTAGTGAATCTCAAGAGGGACAAAAAGATCTTGTGATTTCAGGAACAATTGATGGTGTAATTAGTGGAATGGAATTTACAAATTCTCGAGGCATGCCTGGAAAGGCACTGAGAATGAGGCTGAAAGGAAAAGACGGAAGTGGAATGAGAGTAGTACTATGGGGAAAAGATGAGTCTACCATTCCAAATATGATTTCACAAGCAGCCAAAGTGAGATTGCTTGGTGTTAGAGTAAAGTCAGGAAATCAAGGATTGGAAATTCATGGAAATGATGCAACAATTATTGAAATTGAAGGAGGAAAAGAAGCAGAGCCAATCATAACCAGAGTGCTATCAATCATACCAACAGAAAATGGTAAAAATATGATTTTAGCTGCTGACAATAAAAGGAATTTATTTAACATTAGTGATTCTTCAAATTCAACTAGTATCTGTGTAGAAGGAGATGTGATAGAATGCATGCCGTCAAAAATTTATGGGAATTCAATTACGCTAGATGAAAATTCTTTTGTAAGAAAATTAGACAATGATGAATCCATTCCTTCGTTGTCTCAGCTCAGAACAAAAATTAGTGATGTCAAAGTAGATGAAAGTTATTGTATTGAAGCAATTGTTTTGAAAGTTCCTGAAAGACGTGAGGTTCAAACAAAATCAGGTGAATCAATAGCACTTTCAGAAATGTTTGTTGAAGATGATACAGGACAAATTTGGGTAAAGGGTTGGAGAAATCAAGCAAGAATTATTGACAAGTGTGAATTGGGAGAAATTATTTCCATCACTGGACTTAATGCTAAAGCAGGATTAGAAGGTAGAATAGAAC
>JAOUAE010000174.1 GCA_029861085.1 Candidatus Nitrosopumilus sp.
TTGTAGGACCCGTAGGCATCAAAAAGCACAAAATTAGCCTTGGAATCAAAGATTTCAAAAGTATCATATTTTTGTAAAGTTTCAATAATTCTTTTTCGCTCAATTTTGATGGTATCAACGGCATCTTTCATGATGTTTGATTTTTCCAAAGCTTGAATTCCAGATTCTATAGTTATGGTACTTACAGGATATGGGTATTGCAAGACGTTCATGAAAGCATCAGTGAATTTTTTATTTGCAATAAAATATCCCAGCCTTAAACCTGCCAAACCAAATGATTTTGAAAGAGTTTGAACAACTATCAAATTTTCTTGATTTTTTACCATGTTGGAAAGAGAATACTCGCTAAATTCCCCATAAGCCTCATCGATTATCACAAGACCATTAAAGGATTTAACGAGTTTTTGTAATTCGTTTTTTGTAAATTGAAATCCCGTAGGATTGTTTGGAGAATCAAGATAAAGAATGTCTGCATTTTTACATTGTTTTAAAAATTCATTAATATCTAATTTCATATCATTAGAAAATGGAATTGTGATTAAGGGAATGCCATACAACTTGCATCGCTCTTCAAAAAATCCAAATGTAGGCTTGGAAGTAAGAACCGTGGTTTGTTTTGATGCAAAATTTGAAAGAATCAAGTCTAAAATTTGATCAGAACCATTGCCGATACCAATCATCGAAGAATGTATTTTAGTAAATTTAGATATCATTTTGATTAATCGCTCTACTCCACCAAGTGGATATTCTCTTATGTCAGAATTTTTTCGCGCAGATGAGATAATGTCATTTTGGAATTGTTTTGGAATAATATAATTTTCATTGGAATCAAGTTTTACCGAATCTTGAATGAGTTCAGGTTTTTGATAACCTCCAATAGAAGAAAATTTTTTTGTTTTTTCTTCAAACCAGCCTTCTTTCATTCCAATCTGCCTCTTACTGCTTCATAGTGATTAGAAAGCCCCTCAGATGTTGTTAAAACTTCAAGATATTTTGAAATTTTAGACAAAGATGATTTGGATGAAGTAATCTGAGTACTTGTCTTGATAAAATCCAAAACAGAAAGTGAGCCCCGAATTTTTCCAAATCCACTAGTAGGAAGAATGTGATTTGAGCCTAAAATATAGTCACTGGCAGATGAAGGAGTGTCATTGCCTAGCAAAATTAGTCCTGGAGAAGTAATTTTGGTCGCAAAAGATTCAGAATTTTTGGTCATTATTTGTAGGTGTTCAGGGGCCAGAATATTTGCAAGTTCTATCATGTCAGAACTGGTTTTACATATTCCAATAAATCCATTGTTCTTTAAACTGGACTTGACAAAAGTATCTCTCTTAATTTTTGGAATTAACTCTAAAATTATATCGTTAACTGATTTTGCAAGTTTTTCAGAAGTTGTAATCAAATAACAAAAAGTGTCAGTACTGTGTTCCGCTTGAGAAATTAGATCTAATGCAATAAATTTAGGATTTGCTGAATCATCAGCTACAATTCCTAATTCAGTCGGACCCGCAAGCATGTCAATTCCAGTCTGATCACTTACAAGGGATTTAGCAGTAGTTACAAATGCTCCGCCAGGACCAACAATTTTATCAACTTTGGGAATACTTTTGGTACCAAAAGATAGTGCGGCAATAGATTGCACGCCGCCTGTTTTATAAATTTCACCAGCACCACAAATGTCTGCAGTTACAATTGTTAGTGGATCTATTTTCCCATCAGAATTTGGAGGAGATACAACAACAATTCTTTTTACACCTGCAATTTTTGCCGGAACCACAGACATAATTACAGAGCTTGGATACCTTGCCAATCCACCAGGAATGTAACATCCCACATTTTCGATTGGAATAAATTTTTTAGAGATTTTTATTCCATCATTGTTAATTGTTATTTTTTTTAGTAGTGATTTAACGGCCGATTCTGTTTTTTCGAGTCTAGATTTTGCTAAACGTAATGCAGAAAGTTCAGTTTTTGAAATTTTAGAATATGCATTCTTTATTTCCGTGTGAGATATACGTAATGAAGAAACATTTGCGCCGGTAAATTTTTTTTCATATTTTCTGATTGCTTTATCTCCATTTTTTTTGACATTTTTAAGAATAGATTCAACTATAGTTTTGTTATTTTGAGGTTGTTTTGGTAGAATTTGCGCTGCAAACTTTTGAACATTGGTTACTTTTATTATTCTCATCAATTTTCTTCGTCACGCTTTATCTCCTCAAGTTCAAGTATTTGCCGTGGCTCATGAACCACAAGGCCTTGAGCAATCTTTCTCAGATTAGGAATGAGTTTGTGGAATTCTTCTTTTTTGATGACTGTGTTTACTCCAAACCACCCTGGCTCGCTTAGTGGACTTATTGTGGGTTTTTTGAGGGAGGGCATCTGTGTCAAAAGTTTTTTAAGGTTTTTTTCTTCAACATTTAGATAAATGTGTAAGAATTTTCTGCCATGAACTGCACCTTTCATCAAAGTTACAACATCAAATATCTTTTCACGTTTTTTTGTATCTTTTAATGATTTTTTGTTTACAATCAGGTGTGCGGTTGAAGTGAGAACCTCATCGACAATTTTTAATTTGTTTTGTTTTAAAGTTGTCCCGGTTTCTGTAACATCCATTATTGCATCAACATCTTCAGGAGGTTTTGCTTCAGTTGCACCAAATGACAAATGAATTTGAACGCTTTTGTTGGTTCCCAATCTCACCCATGGCGTTACAATTAATGGATCCTTAGAACCATAATATTTTTTGTAAGATTTGCATTGTTTTATGAATTTTGAAGCAGTGGTTAGATATTCTGAAGAGATTCGTAATATTTTTTTCTTTTTGCCATAATCTGCAATCATTGCATCAAGATTTTTGTAACTATATTTTTCAGGAAAAGCAATCACTAATCTAATTTTGCCATACTCTAAATCTAAAATAGGTTCAA
>JAOUAE010000175.1 GCA_029861085.1 Candidatus Nitrosopumilus sp.
AAGGATCGATATTTTTGATTCTGCTCTCATAGAATTTTGTTTTTTTACAGATTGTTCTAATTGGCAAAACAATGTGCCTAGTTTCAATCATTCCGGATGCTACTTGTGGCAACATTGGTGTAAATAACAGAAAATTGTCTTCACTTATCATTACTAGCTCAATTTCAGGATCATCTCCAAATTGTGATTCTAACTGTTTAGCACATTCTACTCCAGCAAATCCTCCTCCTAAAATTACAATTTTCTTCTTATTTCTTGCCAATCGTGTCCTTTCCACAAAATGGGTGAATATATGCTATAAGAATAATTTTCAACAAATTCACTACTGTACTCAGGTTCTCATAATATCTGAGTGCAAAATATCATAGGCCCTGGATGAATCCCTTTCATTTAGAATTATTGTGATGTTATCCTGACTGAAAAATGCATTTACTAGCTCTACTCCATTTGCATGCAAAACTTCAGCTACGTAGGATACTACATCTGATTGATTTTGGGAGTTTGGGATTGAAATTCTAATCTTTGCAAGACCAGTACTAAACATATCGTCTTCTTCTGGAACATTGCTGAAAATCTGTCTAATGTCCTCCATATCCTCAGCCAAAAATCTAAATGAATCAGACAGTCTGAAAAAATCATAGTTGTTAGTTATCTTGGAGAATTTGTCTAAAATTGCCATAGGATCCATTTCATTAGAATTTTTTACTGAGAATTTAACATCCATAATTCCGTCGGTTAAAGCCAATCTTGCATTTTTCAAAACAGATTCTTCTTTGATTTCTTCTTTAATTTCAAACGAATCAGCATATCGCTTTATGGCAACAACAACAGTATTGAGATTAACAGAATTTCCTAGAATTTTTTCAATTTCTGGTTGAATCTTTACTGCTAGGGCTGTATAGTTAATCAGATCCATTTTCATGCAATCATAAATCGAACGATTTCTAGTAATGATTTCTCTAACGACTTCAGGTATGGACATGTTTGCAGTCCTCATTAAATTTATTATATTATGTCAATTATAATAGGATTATGTAAGAAATCAAAGGAATATCAATAATCTTTATATAATGTCATATACATTACATACAGTAGATAAATATGACAACGTTCTTTGATAGTGAATTTGATAGAATCTTCAAACGAATGTCAAACTCTTTTTTTGATATAGGTGACATTTTTGAAGAATTCAAAGGAAATGGTTCTGAATCTGGTCCATATTATTATGGTTATACAATGACCGTTGGTCCAGATGGAAAACCTGTTGTAAAAGAGTATGGAAATGTCAAACCAGGCCTACTTCCAACTGCTGATACACGAGAACCACTAGTTGACACAATTGTTGACGAAAAAGAAAAAGTAGTAAAACTCATAGCTGAGATGCCGGGAGTTGAAAAGACTGATGTAAAGATTGTCGTTGAAAACAAGACTGTCGATCTTTCAGCAGAGCATGGTGACAAAAAATATCATGTAAAAGTTCCAGTCAAATACAAAGTTGATGAGAATTCTGCAAAGGCTTCTTACAAAAACGGAGTTTTACAAATAATCTTCAAGTTAATTGAGGAAGAAAAACAAAAAGGCAAAACGGTGGAGGTTGAATAAACCCCTCAATTTTTTTTGAGGTAATGATATGAGTGAAATAGTTTTAAAAATTGATGAGAGTCCACAACAACATGTTGGACGAGGTAGAGCTATAGTTGATCCTAAAATTATTGAGGATCAAAAATGGAACACTGGACAAATACTAGAGTTAACTTACAACAAAAAAACACATGTAAAACTTTGGCCAGGTACATCTGAAGAATATGGTTCGGGTATTATCAAAATAGACGGAATGACAAGACAAAATATTGGAGCTGGAATTGGTGATAAAATTTCACTAAAAACAGTAGAAGCTGTAAATGCTGAACAGATTGTTTTATCTCCAACAGAAAAGATTGCTGCAGAGGGATTGCAAGAATACATGATTTACAACTATCTTAATCATGTATTTACAACAGGAGATTCAGTTTCTCTGAACACACAGATGGGAGGTAGAGTTCAGTTTGTTATTACTAGTACTAAACCATCAAAACCAGTTTTGGTTACAGAAAATACAATGTTCAAACTTGGAGCAATGACCAAAGCAGTTGACTCTTCTTTTCCAAGAATAACATACGATGAGCTTGGAGGCCTAAAAAACGAAGTTCAAAAAATTCGTGAAATGGTAGAATTACCAATGAGACATCCTGAATTATTTGATAAAATAGGCGTGGAAGCACCAAAAGGTGTACTATTGTACGGTCCACCAGGTACTGGTAAAACATTACTTGCCAAAGCAGTAGCTGGAGAGACAAATGCTCACTTTATCTCTCTCAGCGGCCCTGAAATTATGGGCAAACACTATGGAGAAAGTGAAGAGAGAATTAGAGAAATCTTTACTCAGGCTGAAGAAAATGCACCCAGCATAATTTTCATAGATGAGATTGATTCAATTGCTCCAAAAAGAGATGAAGTTTCTGGCGAGCTAGAAAAAAGAATTGTTTCACAATTGCTCACCCTAATGGATGGTATGAAGTCTAGAGGCAAAGTTGTAGTAATTGCTGCAACAAACAGACCAGATTCAATTGATCCGGCACTCAGAAGACCAGGCAGATTTGATAGAGAAATCGAAATTGGAATTCCTGATGATGAAGGCAGATTTGATATTCTTTCAATTCATACACGTGGCATGCCAATTGATGAAAAAGTAGATCTAAAACAAATCTCAAAAACTACACATGGATTTGTAGGCGCTGATTTGGAAGTATTATCTAAAGAAGCTGCAATGAGATCTCTTCGTAGAATTCTTCCCGAAATTGATCTTGATGAAGAAAAAATTTCATCAGAGATTCTTCAAAAAATCCAAATCACCAGCGATGACTTTAGAGATGCACTAAAAG
>JAOUAE010000176.1 GCA_029861085.1 Candidatus Nitrosopumilus sp.
AAACGTATCAAATTCTGGTAAGTATTTTAAAATTATATCTTTGTTAACAATTGTAATCCAAATATTATCATCAAAATCTGCTTTGATGAAAAGCGGGGTATTATCTGAAATAACTGGATCTAGTTTTGGAAGTGTTTTAGTTGTAATTTGTTTACTTTCAATATCGATAAATCCAATTTGGTTTCTTGGTGTATCTGTAAACCAAATTCTTCCTTTGTTATCCTGTGTTAGAAATGTAGTTGTCAGTCCATCAAATGAATATGAGGAGAATTCTTGTGTTTCTAGTGAGAATTGCCATAATCGTGGAGATGATGCATCACTTATCCATATGGAATCTTTTCCGTCATATACTGGGAATAATGGCTTTGCATCTTCTGGTAATTCGTACTCAATGACTTGTGTTTGAATGTCTGCTAGTCTTGGCTTTACAAGTAAATTCAAAATCTTTGATTCATTTGCATTCTCAGTTCTTTGAGCTTCAATTTCTACAAGCCATTCACCAGAAAATCCAAACGTCAATTCTCCTTGGAATTCAATTGGTCTATCTTCTTCTTGTCTGATTATGTCCATTGGAACCTCAATTGGTGAAATATTTTTTGATGGATTTGATACCTTTACTTTAATTTGGTCTGAATCATAGAGCTGCTTGCCATCAAAATCACTTGCTTTAACTAGAATTGTATTTGTTCCACTAGAAAATGGCGAAATATCAATATCAAATTTTGTATTTTCTGTAAATTCTATCGTCTTAAAACCATAGACAATTTCTTGAGCATCAACTTTTTGAATTTCGCCTGCAGGTAATGTCCCATTAGTTAGTAATGCAACTACCCCAAGAAGAATTATTCCTAATGCTGCATCCACTTTAAGTGATCTCTTTAATTTTTTGTGAACTCGAATTTTATCTGATGACAAATTCTTTTCTGCATTTTTTTGTACCTTGAACTGGAAAAATCCTCCCAATCCTATCATAATTGACGCAATAGTAATTTTTAGTATGATTAATTGACCGTAGACTGATTCAACAATTAATCCTACATCACTTTCTAAAAACCACATCAAAGTTGGTCCTGTAATAATTACAACTCCTACAGCAATAATAAATGCAATTGAAAATCGTGGAATTAATGCTAAACTCATCTTCTCTTGTTTTGAATCTTTTAATTGTGAAAATGTTGGCAGTAATGTGAAAACAAAATAAAATATTCCACCTATCCAAACGGCTGAGACAAGATTGTGAATGTAATCTAAAAATAAAGCGGGGGTTTGTCCACTTGCTGCACCATGTCCGATTAAGCTTGAAGTGCTAATTAATGCAAGCATAGCTATAAGCAATGGTATCTGGTTCTTCTTTGATAGGATTTTTTTCCTATCCATACCAAACCAAACACTTAGTGAAATTATTGTAATAATCATTCTAATTATCCAAACAGAACCGAAATCCGTCTGAATTGCCTCTATAGGCGAAGCTTCTAATCTGAAAGTTTGTACTGCAATCATCAAAATATTTGAGACAAAAATTAACATCAATCCGATTCCAGTAACTGACATGAATTTTCCGTGATGGAATTTTTCTATCTTCTCTAATTCTTCTCTAATTAGCTGTTTGTTCTGTGTTCCCCAAATTACAAGAGATGCAATTACAGCACCCAAAACAATTGTTTGACCCACTAATCCTGGAAATCTAGCCCCTGCTTCAGGTAAAAAAACTAATTCTGATGGTACTTCATGTCCTAGCAATGCAGGATCAATTACAACATTTCCTACTGCAAACAAGAATGCACTTGGAACTAAATGTCCGTCAACTTTAGAGAGGACTTTGACTGATGCAGTGTATACTCCATCATCTAATGGGGGAGTGGTAACGATGAGAGATAATTCTCCTTCATAGTAACTAGTGTCTTTGTTATCAATTTGATCACCATTACTATCTAATACCTTAATTTCACTAAAGTTAATGTCAACTGGCTCTGAAAAAAATACAATTACTTCTGTAATGCCAGCTGGTGCATTAGATGTTAAGCTTGGAATTGTTTCTTCTGTAAATGGATGTGCAGATGCAAATGGAATTGATATGAATGATATTACCAACAAGGCAATCAGAAACTTTTGCATTTAATCTCCAAGTCATTATTGATAATTTAAACAGTTTTCATGAATTCGATCTTTGTACCAATCCACGTAAAGATAATAACCTGTTATAGTGAAATGATGGCAGTGAAGATAGCAATTTTTGGCATCATTGGGTTATTATTTTCAATTGGAATGATTGCACCATCTTTTGCACATACAACTGTTCATGTTGAACAATATTCAATTGAAGCAGGATGGGGAATTGAACCCCCTGTAGTGGGAATTAGAAATGATCTTGTCTTCAAAATTACCGAACCTGGAGAAACTGAAGGTACTCACAAGGGAGTTACTAGTGTATTTCGAGATGTAGATGCCACTGTAATGTTTGGCGGTGCTACAAAAAAAATTGATATAAATTCTGATCCTAGACCCGGATACTATTTTTCACCAATTATTCCAACTAAAACTGGTTCTTACATAGTAGAATTCAAGGGTGAAATTAATGGTGTTATTATCGATGTAAAAATACCCGTTGAAGATGTAGAGCCTACTGCAGTCTTAGATTTTCCTCCTACAAGTAGTGAAGGAACTGCAGATGTTGCCGCTCTAAAGAATGCTATTTCATCTATACAACAAGATGTTTCTAAACTAAAGTCTGGTGAGACAGCAGTTTCCGCTTCAGAAGGTGGAGCAGCATATGACTTTGCAATACTTGGATTATCAATAGCAGCAGCAGCTATTATTTTGGCAATCATTGCTTTAATAAAAAGAAAATAGAAAAAGAGAGATTCCTAAAATCTTG
>JAOUAE010000041.1 GCA_029861085.1 Candidatus Nitrosopumilus sp.
GTGAGATTGACTTTATCAATCCAATATTGACCAGTCTCTGGTATCTTGCCTGTACTGTGGGAGTGCTAATGTTAAGTTCCCTGGAAATCTGTCTAAATGATTTTCTCCCATCTTGTTGCAGTGAAGTCACTATTGCTATGTCTGTATCATCTAGTTCATGAGGCATAAAGTACCTTGTATCCCTTCTGTATTTATTATCTAGACTTTACAGTTGTAAGGTACTTTGGTTTAATATGGAGGAATTGGCGGTAGAATGAATCCAGATAAAAATGACAAATTCCAAATCTCAAACAAGTGCAATACAAAATACCGAATTCATGTCAAAAAAAATCAGGAAGCATTACTCGTTTAAATTAAAAAAAACTCGATTTGTGATTGCAATGCTGACACTTTGCATCATATTATTTTCATTACCTGAATCTTTTGCAGAAGAAGAAGAGGAGGAGGAACCATCTGAATCGTGGAAAACTTTGTCTGAACTGCCAGAACGTCGAACATCTAGTGCCGCAGTGACTTTAGATGACAAGGTCTACGTAATTGGAGGACTCAACAACAAAGACGAGGATACAAACACGGTTTTTGTCTATGATACTAGCAGTGATGAATGGACAAATGTCTCTCCCATTCCATTGACATTGCACCACATGGATGCTGCATCATATGAAGGAAAAATCTATGTTGTTGGGGGTTATGCCGGTAACTGGATTGCATCTGAGGCTTTACTAATTTATGATTCAGATAATGATACATGGGAGTTTGGTGAGAATATGCCAACTCCAAGAGGTGCATTGTCTGCAGAATTTATTTCAGGCAAACTTTATGCTGTTGGCGGATTTGGCATTGATGGAACATATTCAACGGTTGAACAATATGATCCTGATGTGGATTCCTGGAAAACAATAGCCAACATGCCAACCGCAAGAGAACATCTTGCAACTTCTGTAGTTGATGGAAAACTGTATGCCATAGGCGGTTTTGCAAAGGGGATTGGAAATCTAGATGTCAATGAAGTGTATGACTCACAAAATGATTCTTGGGAGACTCTGACACCGATGCCGACTGCAAGAAACGGCATGGCTTCTTCTGAACTCAATGGAGTGATCTTTGTCTTTGGCGGAGAGAATACAGTCAAAACATTTAATGAAAATGAGGCATACATACCCCAAGAAGATATGTGGTATACGTTGCAGCCACTTCCTGTGCCAAGACAGGGATTGTTCTCATCTACAGTAGTGGATACAATCTATGTTATGGGTGGAGGATTTGTGCCAGGTGCAAGTTACAGTAACCTAAATCATGCATATCAAAATAATGTAATTCCCGAGTTTGGAACAATTGCAATTTTGGTTTTGATAACATCTGTGCTTGCAGCAATTTTTGCCTCAAGGTATCTTGGAAAGAAACAAGCAATTCTGCAGGAAAACAATTTGGCACGAAGACAGGAACAATGAGAAACAAATTTTTGATAATCATTCCAATTATCGTTGTTACCGCAATTGGAATTGTAGTGTATGGAGGAAATATCATTTCAGATGCTGCAGATTATGAAATTATTGGTGTGGGCGAGCAGCCATTTTATTCTAACACGATTAAACTAGATGACACTCTAGTTAATGTACAAATTGCAAATACCGATGTGAAAAGAAATAGAGGCCTGATGTTTGAAGAGCCACTTCCCTATGATCAGGGAATGCTGTTTATCTATGAAGAATCTGGGAATTACTCCTTTTGGATGCACAATGTGAAATTTGCACTGGATATTCTCTGGTTTGATGACAAAGGGAATGCAGTACATATCAAACAGAATATTCCTCCATGTACTACCGAACCAGAACATTGTACAGTGTATGATCCTGGAACAGAGGCACTGTATGTTTTTGAGGCAACTGCAGGATTTGTAGAGATGTTTGGAATTACTGATGATTCGAGCTTTTCTTGGATTGTAGACAAAACATCTTAGAAAAATAATTTGTTTTGAAAAATTAACTTTAATAAAATAAATCCGTTATTTTACAATTGTAAAGTAATAATATTTCAAGCAAAATTATCTATATAAATTATTATTTACGTTAGACTACAAAAATCTGTAAAAACATTATTTCAGATTTTGTGATGTTTGAATTATTGGCTTATCCATTATTACAAAAATATGAATTGGTTTTATTGTAGTAGAGGGATAATTCTCCCTACTACAGAATGAAGACTGTGCAATAAGCACATGATTCAATTATGAACATCAAGTTTTTTATCTTTGCCTAAGAATTGTTAGTTAATGAAAATGCGTACAAAGACCGTATTTCCACTATTAGCAGTTTTTGTAACTGCAATCATGCTGAGTATTCCATCAGCATTTGCAGAAGACATTACGATTACCACAGCTGCAGGCAATCTAAGCACTCCAGGGTGCGAGGAAACCACAGAAGGCTGTTACACCCCAGATGATGTGACAGTTGATGTTGGCAGCGTCATTACAATGACAAATACTGATAGTGCTGGAATACACACGTTTACGGCAGGAACGGTAGACGGCTTTACCCCAACTCCGACTGGTGAATTTGATTCAGGCATCCTAAATGCTGATGATTCCTTCACATACACCGCGGATACAACAGGTGAGATTCCTTACTATTGCATGCTCCATACTTGGATGCAGGGAGTAATTACAGTGCAAGAAGCAGGGGCAAGTTCCATGATGGATGACAAGATGAAAGACGGTTCCATGATGGATGACAAGATGAAAGACGGTTCCATGATGGATGACAAGACAATGTCAATGAAAATGGACCTCGATCAGATAATGGCAGAAATCAAAACCGGTGACGGCATGATGAATGAACCCATGACCATTGATTTGACGATGACTGATCTGGGTGGAAATGGTATCGAGCACATCACATACAACATCAAAGCAACACAGGGCTCTGAAGTAATCCTAGATGAGGAAGGTCATATGCACAAGGGAACCATGATGAACAGTCATGTTACTGCAGCATTACCCATGGATGCATCAGACTCCATGCCAGTCGTTCTAACTGTCGAGTCGGTAGGATTTGGTCATGATGAATTGTATGTTGATGTTCCAGGAAAAATTGCCACAAAGCAGGTGGTTCCAGAATTTGGAACGATTGCAGCCATGATATTGGCAGTTGCAATAATATCTGTAATTGCTGTTTCTACAAGGTCCAGACTTAGCATCATGCCAAGAATCTAGACAAATCATTTCTTTTTTTATTTTAAAGTTCCACGTGGGTGTATACTTTCTATTTCTGAATTAGGAATTAGCACAAAGATTCTTGAAGCAAGAACAGGAAATGAAACAACCCAGTTTATTACAGACAATACTGAAATGTTTACGTTTGCTTGTGGGTCACCACAAATTGCAACGGCAGGACAATGTGATCCTGATCATTCTATGATGACTAGAACATTAATTATTCTGACATAGTTTTTCTCATTTTATCTTCCACGAGTAAAAGAATTTTTTATATCCAATACCAATTGTGAGCAAATAGTGTTTGCAACAACTATTGTTTTTCCAGTTTTCTCATTTTCAGAAATAATTCCAAGAAATCTATTTTCTTTTTTAGGAACAGACAGTGAACAGTCAAGACAAAATCATAGGTTCAAAATGATACTTTGGTTCATTATTGCAGGCACAAAAGGAGGTATTAACAGAGCTAAAATTCTCAATTTAATCAAGGATACTCCTATGAATGCAAACAAAATTGCAACCGTATTGAATTTAGATTACAAAACAGTAATTCATCATGTAAAAATCCTTTCAAAAAATGAACTGGTTACAAAAGCTGAAAAAGACTATGCTGCAGAATATCAATTAACACAAATCATGAAAGAAAATCAAAATGTACTAGAGGAGATTATGCAAAAAATTGGAACAAACTAAATTAACAAATCACGGGAGATGTGTATCATGGTAGACTTTATGCTGGCTGCAGTAGTGTCTGCATTTCTTAACATTGGATTGTTGCTAGTCATAATTGGAACTTATCTTCAAAACATGAGGGTAATTAGATCATACTATACTTCCGGATTGGTTCTAGTTGCAGCTCTGCTAATGCTTCAAAATGTTGTGATTGTATTATTTTGGTCTACACTTTACATGGATGATAAGGCCTTGATGATGTCAGCTGACATGGTTGCACATTACCTGTTTACAATCAATGTGATTCAGAGTATTGGACTCTCAATTCTTGTCTGGATTACAAGAAGATAGCTCCGAAAAGATTGGGGTGAAAAGTGGACAAATGCTTAAGGTGATTTTTTCAAATTATTTGTTTAATGAAATCAAAAAAGACAAGTGTTCTTGCCATGACTGCAATAATTGCAATGCTAGCTGTTGTAAGTGTGGCAGGAATACCAGAGTCCAGTGCAGCAAAGACAAAGATGTACGAGATTACCATCACGAATCTCACACCTGGACAACCAATCACCCCTCCTCTCTTGGTTACTCATGCTAAAGATGCAGGATTTTTCACAGTAGGGGAGATGGCAAATAATGGAATTCAGCAACTAGCTGAAAATGGAAATCCAGAACCCTTAGTTGAGATGTTACAAGGTAAATCAGGTATAGTGGACATAGTTCAAGGAACTGTCCCTCTAATTCCGGCAAATGATCCTGGAAATACGGGTTTAAATCATTCAGAGACCTTTGTAGTGTCCTCTGAAGGTAACATTAGATATCTCTCCTTTGCAAGCATGTTGGTTTGTACAAATGATGGTTTTGCGGGAATTGATTCAGTCAGGCTACCAATAAAACAATTGACAGTCTATGCAGAAGCATATGATGCAAGAACTGAAATGAATACTGAAGACTTTGCAGACATGGTTCCTCCTTGCCAAGGCGCAATTGGAGTGACTTCAGATGATGAAGGAACAGGTGCAAGTAATCCAGCAATTGCAGAAGATGGAGTGGTTATTCCTCATCCAGGAATTATGGGTGGAGAAGATCTACTAGAAAATGTTCATGCATGGGGTAACCCAGTTGTCAAAATTGACATTGTACGAATGAAATAATTTCCAACTTTGGTTGGATTTTTTTTCTTTTTTTATAATAAAATTTGAATTGCTAATCTTGGATTTTTGAAAAATAAAAAATCTGATTTCATTATTACAATACATATAATCACTTCATTTTTCTGGAATTCTATATCATGATCAATAGATGTAGTCTTAAATTAAACATAGTAAATACGGATTATGTATGATAAAGTTATTTTTGGTTTTATCTTTGATTGCATTATTTTCTACTGTAATAATTATTGAGGCAGATGCATCACACTCTACAATTCCAATTCCTCAAGATGATCACATTCCGGGTATGAGAAGTACCATTGACCTCTATGTGCCAAGGAGCCATTCTGTAAATGCTGGAGATGTCATAACTTGGACCAATGAAGACTCTTCACCACATACAGTTACCAGTGGCAAGGGCACATCTTTGGTCAAACAGCTAAAAGAATCTGAAGGAAAGTCTGACGGATTCTTTGACAGCGGAATTATAAACCCACAAGAATCCTGGTCATTTACATTTTCAGAACCCGGTCAGTACACATACTATTGTACATTGCATCCTTGGGTGGAAAGAAGCATAACCGTACTAGAGTCAGAACGCAAAGTACCAAGTCCTAGAGTACAGATAGAGGAAGGAGTCAAGCCCTACGACATCAAATGCAATCCCGATTATTCTCTTGTCTTCAAGTCTTGGGATTTGAAACCTGTCTGCATAAAATCTGAACATATACAGAGACTGATGGACTTTGGATGGGCCTCCACGTATGATCCATATCCTATGATTGTGACGGCACCTGATGCAAAAGACAAGGCATATGTCACATTGCAGGGAGAGGATAAAATCTCAGAAATTTTCTCTGAAATAAAATGGGAGACAGGACCAAGCATGACATATCTTGCCACATCATCTGATGGCTCTTTGTTACTGACAACGAGCAGTCAAAGTGACACCACACATACATTTGATATGGAATCTGGCGAACACATCAAAAACATCAAAGTGGGAAAGACACCAAAAGGGGTGAAAATCCATCACACTGACAAGATAGCATTTGTTGCTAACGAGAATTCTGGAACGATAAGTGTGATCAATCTTGATACATTAAATGTTGTAAAGGACATTCCAGTTGGAGATGTACCGCACAACATAGTATTTCATCCAAACGGACTAGAGGCTTTTGTAACAATTCAAGGAGAAGATGAAGTAGCAATCATTGATGTTGAGTCATTGGAAAAAATAGATTCCATTGAAGTAGGCAATTTACCTCACAATCTTGACATAACTCCTGATGGCAATACTTTGTTTGTAACAAACATTGGAAGCAGCGATGTTGCAGTAATTGATCTAGATGACAAGGAGATAATCAAACGCATTCCTGTCAGCCAAGGACATCATGGGATTGACATTCCACCTACTGGAAACAAAATATTCGTCTCAGGAATTGGATCTGATAAGATCAGTGTAATTGACACTACATCATTTGAGGTGATAAAACAGATAACTGTAGGAGATGGACCTCATGGATTGAGAACTGATTCCAGTGGAACCAAACTATATGTGGGTGTGACTCAAACAAACGAAGTTGTGATAATTGATGTTGAAACTCTAGATATAACAGACAGATTGAATGTGGGTAATACTCCATTTTGGGTTGCAATTCCTGGAAATCCATAATGGATTCAAAGAAAAAACAATTCATCAGATACTGTAAAATAATCTAGAAGACATGATCATTTGAAAAGTGATAAAATATGTTCTTTAAAGGCGTAATAATTGTAGCAGCAATAGCTCTAGTAGTAATATTGTGGGCAGTTTTTAGCCAAGAGTTCTCAGATCCAGAAGGATTACAAAATGCAATTGATGCATGTACTAATGAGATTGACAACATGGATTCATCGGGTAGTGATTTGGAAAGTTGTTTGGATGATGCATATAATCAATATGGCAGTGAAGAAGAAAAGCAAAGTTGGTTTGATGGTGAGCATTAAGATAAAATTGATGGCTCTTTACAATTATAAAATTACGTAGTTATTTGCCAGGTGTCTATAATTAGCACATGCAAGAAATTCCATATGGAATAAAGTACTAATGTTATGTTGGTCTCTTGAAACTGTCTATAAGATATGATCTCGAGAAAATTATTTGTCGGCATTGTATCAGTCATAGTTGTTACAATTGCTTTGATTGGCTCATCTCTAGTTTCAGAACCCTCTTCAAGTGCGGGTAACTCTATTGCTAATGATCCTAGAACGGTTGATTGGCGTCATGTTCATGGATTGGGATTAGAACCTGCTGATCATGATATTTTGTACATTGCCACACATGGGGATTTCTATCAGAGTGTTGGAGGCGGACCTCCTGTAAAAGTGGACAAGGTAAGAGCAGACTATATGGCATTTAATGCACCTCCAGTTTCAGGAATCCCACTATATGCAAGTGGGCATCCATCGACCGGAGGAAATACGGGTTTGATTAAAAGCGATGATGGCGGAATAACTTGGGAATCAGTCTCCAAAGTTCTTGAACCGCCAGTGGATTTCCACATAATGGCAATAAGCAAACAAAATCCAGAAACCATAATAGGTTTTGACAGTGGGGCAAGAGGATTGTTTAAGACTACAGATGCAGGAAAAACATGGGCGACACTAGAATATCCTGAATATGTCACGGCATTGGCATTTTCCCCTGATGATTCACAGATAATTTTTGCAGGAACAGGGAATGGGATTTTTAAATCAATTAATGATGGTGAGATTTGGACTCATCTTGGTTCGTACAAAGGATTGGAGGTGTTTGCATTGGCATTTGATGACAAGGGAAGATTGTTTGCATCAGTCAAAACATTTGGTTTGGTATATTCGGATAATTTTGGAGAATCATGGGAAGACATGCAACACATTGATTTGACAGTCACAAGCATCGCACCTGATTCTGACAATAGTGAAATCTATGTAAGTGGTTATTCCTCTGTAGGATTCCAAGAGGTCTATAAAATCCCATACGATGCAAGTTCATATGAAATGATTGGAACCAACAAGGGATTAAGATGAGATGTTGAGATTTTAGCGGTGAAAATAAGCGGAGTCAAAGAAAAAGCAATTTTGTGGTTACTGTCCTGAAGACAAATGTCTGCTTGATTGTAAAATTTGTAATCCTCAGTTGAATAAAGATAGCAAATGTAAGTGTTAATTACAGATTTTTCATGCCTATGAATACCAAAATCATCCTAATTCTGCATGACTTGAACTATACAACCAGCAAACTAATTTAAGATCTTACAGTATTTACCAAGTTCAATTCTGAACATAAATTTTCATTTAACAATAAACAATTAATATCAAATTAGCCCAATAGCGGTACAAACATCTATGAAATTGAATTTGAAATATTGTTTATGGCAGAAGCTGAAAGAAAGGATCGACATACATTGCATCATTTCCAAATTCTGTAGTAACGTCCACCTTAAATCGTGAATGTAACATGGTAGAGTCAGATGAATCTATAACCCTTTCATTTACCAAATGATTGCAAGTGATACATATCGGTTAAATGTAATTTCAAGAATATTAAATTATGAACACAAAGCAACACGTAAAACAAAATTTCATGAATATTGATACTTTAAGGCAAAAAATTGGCACAATACAACACATTGAAGAAAACAACACAACCTACAAAGCCCATTGGTGGAGAGCCATGTCAATGAGTGTGGCATTATTCATTCATGCTTGGATACCTTCTTTGTTTCCAACCTATGCTTCTGATAAGATGAATCATAATCATCCGTAACCACATCTCTTTTTATTCCAAAAAGATGGATGAGTTT
This sequence comes from Candidatus Nitrosopumilus sp., assembly GCA_029861085.1. The sequence continues at coordinate 8,859 of JAOUAE010000041.1, forward strand.
CCTGAAGTGGAAACCATCATAGAGTATCTATTGTCTTATCTGATCTCTTGAAAGGACTTTTTTTAGAAAGTTACGCGTGGGTCCTATTTTTAACCCCTTAACTATATCCCCAGACGTATTGTGCTGGGGTTATAGTTAATGATGATGATACTGGACCCACGTGGAACCGAATTATTCAAAATATCTTAAAACCATAATTTAACATAAAGAAATATTGACTTTTTCTTTTTAATTGCTGGCTTTTAGGTTCAAAGCTTGCATGGTTCAACTCATAAGAACTCCCATACTATTTTGGAGATAGAAATGGACGAAAATATAGGACAAATAGTAATGATTGTTTTGATTGTGTCCGCAGTTGGAATTTTTGTAGGTTCTAGAATTTGGATGCTTTTTAGAAAATAACTAAAAAATAAAATAACTCTTAAATTATTCCAAAGCCACGATTTAGTAAAAATATTGCTGCAATTAGTATAATTATGCTAAATGTGGCAATTAGTTTTCTAGGGGAAATTTTTGAGGTTAATTTTACTCCTAAAAATACGCCAGGAATAGAACCAATTA
>JAOUAE010000177.1 GCA_029861085.1 Candidatus Nitrosopumilus sp.
AGCGGATCTGGTAGTCATTTCGCCCATAGCATGTGGTGATTATCCCCCCATCCTTGCTGGCAGATTTCAGTCCCAAGACATATCGGGATGTTTTTGAATATTGTTGTACCATGTCCTTGCTGAATTTGCCACCCAAACTGTCATCGGTAGTTAGCAATACAGCACACCTTACTTTTCGTAATCTTTTGGCAAAACGAAGCGCATGCAATGCACCCAACATCACAATCAACCCCCCCTTACTTTCAGCTATTCCCGAACCTAGTATCTTGTCACCATCCTCGTAATAATTTATCATGTCGTTTGGTCCGTAGTGTGTATCCATGTGAGAAATGATCAAGACGTCATTTTCTGACTCATCGTGATTTTTGAAATAATGAAAATCACCAATGTCAAATTGCTTATGAACATGCTCGTCAAATCCCAAATGCTTCAGTCTACGTGACAAGATATTTCCCATCTTGTTTACATTGTCAATATTATACACATGGGTATTGAGATTCACTAAATCCCTTAAAGTCTCTTTTAGGCTTTGCAGATGTCCTCGCAAATACGTCCTTGCAACAACACGTAACGGTTGTGTCATATCAGGTTCTGCCCTTGCAGCATCCAGAGATGAGCCAAAGTATCTCATAACTGCAACGTCCAGTATCTTATTTATCAAAGACTCGTATGTGTATCCTGCAGTCTGTGCAGCATAAAACAATGAACCTGTTATTCCAAGACTTGCCATAGAGTTTAACTCAAGAATGTAAAGATTCTCATCTTTATCCATTCTGAAATCTACTCTGCAATAGTCATTTAGTCCCAAGGATGAAAATGAATCTATGCACATCTTCTTCATCTCTTCTGCCTTTTCCTTTGGCAGTTTTGCAGGGCATGTTTTGCTAACCCCGCCTTTCTTCTTTTTATCATCTATTGTTTGTATTTGATCAGGATCATCAAGATTGATTTCAACTATAGGAAGGATGTCTATGCTGGGATTATTTCCCATTACTCCAACTGCAAATTCCCGTCCAGAGATGAATTGCTCCACCAATATGTCTTGCTGGAACTTCTCAATCTGTACCTGCACTGCTTTGCGCAAGTCATCCCAGTTGTCAACTACCTCCATTCCCATCGAGGTTGATTCCAGTTTTGGTTTGACAATCACAGGAAAGACCAAGTCATCAAAAGTATCTTCTGAAGTTCTGAAGACCCAGAACCCAGGTGTTGGAATGTTATTTTTTTGCAGAACAATTTTTGTCATCACCTTGTCTTGAACTACAGCATGTCCTGCTGGGCCTGATCCTATGTATGGAATTCCAAGCATTTCCATCATTGCAGGAACGTGCGTGTATCTATTCTGCCCCTGTATTCCATAGGCCATGTTGAAGACCATGCCTGGAGAATCGCCTGCAACCACCTTTGGCATGAACTCACGCAATTCATCTGCCAGGTGAATGTCTCCTTCAACGACCTTAACTGTATGTCCACCCTTTTCCAAAGCCCTTGCAACACGCTCGACTGCCTTTTTACTGTAATGTTCTTTGGTAGTCATTCCAAAGACATTGATTACGTCCTCAGGGTCGATCTTGTTTTCATTGTAAATTAAGGCAACTTTCAATTTTTAAATATCCTCATAGTTAATTCTTCTAAAACATACTTGCTTTTTTGTTTATAATGTAGTGACATTGTCATACAATGTAATTAAATAAAGACAATTATATTAAATTTCCTAATTGTCATAAAAGTTAAGTTATGGTCAAAAAATTATAAAATATGAAAGATTCGAGTGAAAAATCAGCCAACGTCAGTACAACTATACGTATTCCAAAGAAAGTTTTCGAAAAAATTGAACTTGAAGCAACAACTCAAGATTCCAACATATCAAATCTGATAAACTCCATACTGCGAAAGTACGTATCTTGGGATCGATTTGTAGGCGATATTGGTTATATGCATATGCCCAAAGCGTTTCTTCGCAGCATGTTTGAAAAAATTACCGAAAAAGACATGGAAAAACTTGCAACCACGACTGGATACGGACGAATGCGAGATGCAATTTTGTTTATCAATGGAAAGGTTGATCTGGATGGAACAATCAATGTAATAAAACTCTGGCTATCTGCATCTGAAATCCCGATACGAGTTATAAAAGAATCCGAATATGTGGAATTTATCGTTCCACATAATCTGGGTCAAAAATGGTCAATGTATTTTGGAATAATCTTGAAGACAATATTTGAGGAATTGGATCTTTCATTAAAAAAAGAGGATCTAGAGGAACATACTGTCACAATGATATTCTCTACAAACACTAAAACTAATAAAAAAAAATACGAGTAAAAACTAGTTATTGCTTCTTTCTATGGCTTGTTGGATAAAAAGAATCTCAGAAATGTCAGTAAATCTTTAGAGTTAAAATCGACTATATTGTTGAGATTGTAATGTCATCAAATAGATCCTCGGCATTCTTGATGATTTTCTTGTCATCAGCGTCAGGCTCTGCTGTAATTAATACAAGATTCTCTCCGATTGGAACGCTGATGATAAGCTGCTTCGTCCTCCTTGATGCGATATAGTCAATAGGTCCTAGAACATCGTCAAGATCCTGCCTCATCCTAAAATCCAACTGCATCTGCATGTAGGTCATTCTCACCTTGTCGTCCTCAAGTAGCGGTTTGATTCCTTTTCTGAAACCGCCTGCAACAAGGTGCCCTAGCTGGTTGATGACGCCAACATGCCTTACCTTGTCTTCATCAGACAGTTTTTGACATGCCATGTCTAGATCTTGTATCTGTTTTGGGGTAAGTATTGTCATTTTATGCTTTTAATATTAT
>JAOUAE010000178.1 GCA_029861085.1 Candidatus Nitrosopumilus sp.
TCTTTTCACAAATTTCACATTTGATTTTTTTAAATAATCTCACTTTTATCTAAACTCTTCTTTCTTCTTATCCCAACATGTTCTGCAAAGCTGACCTTCAATCTTCCAACTATCTTTTGGATTGTATCTGATTAATCCGATTTTTCCCCCACATAATGAGCAAAAATTTTTCTTTTTGCCGTGGTCTTCCTCTTTTTTATCGAAACATTTTTTGCATAACAATCCTTCCATGTCCCATTGCCATCTGGGTTCCCACAAATCTGTAATTTTTTGTGTCATTCCACATACGACACATGGCTGCCTTACTTTGCCTTCATAATATTCCTTTGATTTGTCAAAATGACAATCTCCGCAAAGTGAACCTTTGATATTCCACTCTCTTTTTGGTTTGTGTTTGTGAGTTAGTTCTTTATTGCAAACACTACAAAATGATGGTTTTTTACTAAATAGTCCCATTTTCGTTGATCATCGTGATATGACTTATTCTATAAATGTAAATAAAATAAAAATAACAAAAAATGTTTATTTGTTTAAGATTTTTTCAAGAGCCTGACTTGCATTAAGCATACCGTTTCTCTTGGCAAATTCTTCGATCATTTTGTACTGTTTTTCAGTAAAACATACTGGCATTGAACGGTTTTCCATGAGTATTGCTTGTATTTTTCACTAATATCTTTTTCTCTTGAAAAATATCGCAATTCTCAATTTTTGGATGTTTTAACGAATGATTGATTCATACATGTGAGTTCAATATTCTATTTTTTCTGATAGTTGATAATCTCATTAATACTTTCATGAATAAATCAAACTGAAGATGCAGAATATTTTTTCTAAAATCCAAAACATGTTGTAAAAAATTTATTTCTAAGAATTACTTCTCGTCCTTGTTTCTTTTGGAAAGATATTTCAAACCTATTTTTTTATCTGGAACATGGTAAAGAAACGCCAGATATTGGTAATTGGTCATAATACCAATGGATGTACTCCCGAGCATGAAAAAATTGCATATGATGTTGGAGTGGAAATTGCAAAATCCAATTCTGTTTTGTTAACTGGTGGCTTGGGGGGTGTTATGGCTGCTGCCTCCCATGGGGCAAAAGATGCAAATGGCTTGACAGTTGGGATTATTCCTCAAGATGATGCTGGATTGGCCAACGAATATTGTGATATTGTTATACCTACTGGTATGGGGTTAACTCGTGATTTTTTGAATGCATTAAGTGCTGATGGAATCATCATCGTAGGTGGCGGCTCTGGAACTTTATCTGAGGTTTGTGCATCATATATGCACAGAAAACCAATGGTTGCAATTAGAAATCTAAATGGTCCTGTAGCACAATACATAGATGGATATTTAGATCATAGAGAAAATGTGAAAATAATCGGTGTAGACAGTGCACAAGAAGCAGTAAATAAGATTCTAGAATTAATCATTGCTTAGGAAAAAGCCAACTCATACCCTTTTTACCGAATCAAGTACGTGGTATGATGCCATGAATGTTCATTACATTGGCAGAAAACTGACAAATGAAGTGTTAATGAATGAAACAGAAATAATTAATCCTCATAATGAAAATAACCACCTTCTTTAATTGAAAGTTTGAGAATATGATCATATGGTAATTCAAAATGATGAAGAATGCAAAAATCTAATTGAAACATTAGACAAAGGATTACCGCCACAGATGATTGATGAAATTATTGCGTATCTTGAAAAGACAAAAAATTCTGAATTTACTATTACATTGATAAAATACCTGAATAATCAGAATATCCAGTCACGACATTCACTTTGGGCACTTGGGAGTCAAATTGCAATGATAGGTGAGGATGTTGGTAAAATCAAACAGCATTTGGGAATTCAGTAAATCGTTTAAATAAAAAATAAAATTTTTTGCAATAAATCAGATTAGATTCACTGTTGATTATTTTTCATGACATTCCTTCAATCTTTGTTCTAGGTACAAATAACTAGTCAAAGTATGCTGACTATTGCATAGATACTAGTAATGGGTCAGGTCTGTAAAATTCACCATGTTCATCAGCAAGCTTGTTTAATTCATCAACAATGTTTTTGATTCCTATCTCTTTTGCTGTTTCAAATAACGGCTTTTTCAATCCTAATCCTAACTGAGCTGCTTTTTCAATCTCTTCTATGTCGCTTGCACCATTTGTAACAAGCCATGCTGCATTGTTTAGAATGTTGGCAACCAGTTGAATTGGGTTGCATTTTGCTGCTAATTCCTCTGAGAGTGCAACTCTTTCATATTTGTCATCCGAATACCTGTAATATCCTTCTCCTGATTTTTGTCCGAGTTTTTTTTCATCAAACATTTTTTCAACAAGTGGATGTGGGTTGATTACTTTTTTGTCGCGCAAATGCATCTCTGCGGTAGCTTTGTGAATTACATCCATGCCGGTAAAATCAGCCAACTCAAATATTCCCATTGGAAATCCAAGTTTGAATTTTACTGCAGAGTCAATTTCCTCAAGTGTTGCGCCTGTCCTGTCTTTTACAAAACATGCCTCGTGAACCATTGGAATGAATAATCTGTTAATTATGAATCCCGGAACATCTTTTCTACATAACACAGCTTGTTTGTTAACTGATTTTACATATTCCTGAGTCAAATCCGTTATCTCTTGTGATGTTTTTTCTCCTGGAATGATTTCCACTAGCTTCATCAGTTGTGGTGGATTGAAAAAGTGAATTCCTATAAATTTTTCCGGACGTGATGTTGTATTTGCTATTTCAGTAATTGGAAGTGTACTTGTGTTTGATGCAAAAATTACACTTGGAGCTGCAGCTTTG
>JAOUAE010000179.1 GCA_029861085.1 Candidatus Nitrosopumilus sp.
GTTCTAAAAATTAGTGTTGCAGTTCTAGGAGTAGTTAATCTAAAAACAAGTCCTGGAAATTGTTCTGGATGATATTCAGTATCTGGAAATTTTTCAGTAACTTCAATAAGATCAATTTTTTGATCAACTGATGCAGATGCGACAACGTTTTCAACACTAACAATAGGTTTTGTTTGAGGCATGACGAGGGACTTTAAATAGTCCTTTATATATATTAGTTAAGTTTTTTTAGAAATTTTGAATCAATCTAATGGTGTCCAATCCATTGATAACGATATTCTTCATCAATGATGTCTGACATTATTTCTTTATTTTTGATTTTTGTTTTTGGAATATGTACATCAAAAAATCCTAACTGACCTTTACATGGGATTGGAACTCTTAATGATTTTGCATTGTTCAACAAAAATCCAAATGTTTTAGTTTGAAATTTTTTTGTTGAATAATGAAATTTTTGATCTGATTTAATTTCTTTTGTTGAATTGTATTTTTTTACATCATATAGTTGAGCTTTTCCAACAATTGCACCTGTAACAAATTTTTTTCCAATTTTTAATCTCTTAGCATCATCAATTTTGACCTTTAATGGGGCATGAATCAAAAACTCTCCACGAAAATTAGTATTCCAATTTCTTAATTCAATATTCTTTTTTCCAGAAATAACCAAATCAGCAAATGGTTGTGAAATCGAAAGACATTTCAAGATTTATTCTGTAGCTGTTTTAATAAATTCACCAGGATTTTTACCTAATCCTTCAGGCAAATTTGTAATGCCTCCGTTCAAGCTCTCAGTAATTATACCTTTGTTAGCAAGGATTTGAGCAGTCATCAATGATGTGTTTCCAGCCATACAAATTAGCAATGATTTACCTTTAGTACCATCTAGATCTTTGCTAAGTTCTTCAGGAATTTTCTGTGTTGACAATAATTGATTGATGGTGCTTGCCTTTGGTATGGCAATTTTTCCTTTATCTACTCCTAAAGATTTTGCAATGATCTCGATTCCTTCTTCTTTTGGGGTATATTGAGTATGGACCCAAATTATTTTATCATATTCTTGAATACTAGATGCAGCATCTTCTAAAGAAACTTGAATACGCTTGTTGGCTGACATTGCTTCTAGGTTTTTTCTATATTTTTCTATACCATCAGCAACCACAACTACAAATTTCCCTTTATCTCCATCACTTACCATTTCTAAAATAGCATACAAAGCAAGTGCTGTACTTTCACCAATATTGTGACCTTTATCAACAAAAAATTTTAGTAAATGCTTTGCCTGCCTAAAATCAACCTCATGTTCAGCATCATATGCATCGGGATTGTACAATTTTAGACCGTCTGCTTTTGCTTTTGTTCTAATTCCTGCAACATCTTGACCTGGAATTGGAAATACTACGTGTATTGCCTTTTTCCCATATTTTTGATTCATGTATTTACTTAATCCTCCAGATGTACCGCCAGTTCCAAATGAACAGATTATTCGATAGTTTTCTAATGAATCATCATTTTCATGTAATTGCTGGTCGATTTCTACAGCTGTAATTGTTCTATGAGCATCAGTGTTTAATTCATTATCATATTGTTCTGGGCAAAAACAATCATAAATTTTTGCAAGCAGTTTTGCTAAATTAATTATATCCTGAGCAGCTAACAATGTTTCAATTTCAGAAATTGATTTATCGTAAATTGTAGGATCAAAACCTAATTCTGCTAACTGGGAACGAATATTTGCTGCAGTTGCTTTTGCAACTAATGCATCTGCATCGCTATCTTTCATCCCTGGAGCGGGACAAATATCCATGTCTAAATCCATAATGCGAATATTTTCATTTCTTAATTCCTTAAAGACTCCTTCTTGCAATTTTCTTGAAACTAGTGAAACAACAGTTAATCCTAACTTTGACATCTGTCCAAGTGCAATTCCAAAATTTCCTGATGTTGCTTCAATGATTGTCTGATTACTTTTCAACTTTCCCGTTTTAATTGCATCATGCATAATGTGAATGGCAGGTCTGATTTTGATTGAACCTGATATCAAGTTAGCGTCAAATTTTCCATATACTTTCAGGTCTAAATTTGAAATATCCAGTTTGTAGATCTTTTTTGCACATTCCTTAAGATCACTTGTAAGATCAATCAATGGCGTCGCATTAATTACTTTATCTTCCTCTAAATGAGGAATTTTACTCCAAATTCCTTGTTCGAATTTTTCAAGTAGAAATTTATCGAAATCATTTTCTGACATATTCTTCTTCTAGGTGTGGTCATTTTTTTGCTCATATAAAATATCTGATGAAATATAGAATCATTTTATTTTTGATTTTTAATTCATACATCTAAAATACTGATTACTTTATTTGGAATATCTTTTAATCGACTAACTGCCATGGTTTTTTCATATCCTAAATGTCTTAGATTGTTTGCTATGATGGTAGATCTTACTGTGTTTGGGCCTAATCCTAAAGCAATCATATTAATCCCTAAACTTTTGAGCGACTTAGTCATGTTTCTTACAGCATCTGGGTCTGATGGTTCTCCATCTGTCAATGTCAAAAAAATATCCGGTCTTTTTGATTGTAAAATTGGAAACATTTTATCGTAAACTTCAGCCAATGGGGTTGAACCGTTAGCAACAATTTGTGCTAATCTTTTTGCAGTAATGCTGTTCCATTTGGTATTTTCTGGTTTAATGGACCAACAAACCATTGCTCTATTTTGTGTACTAAATGCATATACTGCAAACTTTACTTTAAGAAAAGATAATACTTCACAAAGTGCCAATGTTGCTTTTTT
>JAOUAE010000180.1 GCA_029861085.1 Candidatus Nitrosopumilus sp.
TTTCAAAGAAAATCATGGAGAATGGAGGACAGTTAATTATTCCCAAAATGGCGATTTCAAAAGTCGGATGGTTTGCACAATGTATGGATACCGAAGGAAACATGTTTGGAATCATAGAAATGGATGAAAAAGCAGAATAATAACACCACCTAAATTAATAATCAGCAAGATTACAAATTTTCAATTGAGCTACAGATTTTTAGAGCATGCAACTGACGCAATAATTGAGGTTACCGCAAAAGACATCAAAGAAGCATTCTTGATAGCAGCTAATGCAGAAATCAATCTTACACTTGATCAAGATAAAGTAGAGGAGAAAGAAGAGAAGGAGTTTTCAGCTAGTGGAAAGGATCTACGTTATCTTTTGTTTAGCTGGCTAGAAGAAATACCATTTGTGCTAATTACCGAAGGATTTGCAATAAGAAGATTGGAATTTGACATTGAAGAAAATGACGGCTATAGGATTAATGCAAAAGCATTTGGTGAAACATTGGATGTCAAAAAACATAATTTCAAAGTAGAGATCAAAGCTCCCACATTTTATGACATGGAAATAAGGCAAGATAACGGTGTATACATGAGATTTTTGCTTGATTTGTGAAGTTTGTGAATATTTCTTTGCAATTTCCTAGAAGAAATTATACGTATTTTTTAAAAGGGTGTCACCTGATGATTCAGCATGTTAACTAGATTAGCCATATTGATAGTTTTTGGAATTTCACTTATAGTTATTACTCCAGCCCATGCAGATGTTGAATCGATATCTCTTGGAAAATCATTTTACATAGATGAAGAAAAGATTGAATTTGTTGGAACTGAAGAAGACGGAAATCAATCAGTTTCAGTAGTTATCAAAAGAGGCGGAACCACAGTAATGATGTTGGGCGATCCTTCATCAGATAAAGATGGATTCTTTGCTACAATTCCCAGGCCAGTAGATGGTATTTTTACCTCGAGTGGAGCTTATGAGGCAATTGCATTTACATTAACTCAAAAAGTTGCAGATGGAATGATATTGAATTTAGAATATGACGGAAAACGAGTTACAGAAGTTGCAGATTTTGTTTTATCTTTAGAATCAATTCGAGATTACTCAACTGAAATAGAAAAAACAATTTCATTTACAGCAAGCATTACTGACAGTTCCGTTAAAGATGTAATTTTTAGTTTAGATGATTATGGTAAATCATCAGGAGCTACAATAGATCCAAAATCTGGAAAATTTGTTTGGACACCATCAAAATCACAGGGAAACATACAAGACGTGGATTACAGTTTTGACATTATTGCAACTAAAGGATCTCAAGAGGACAAAGAGAGCATTACAATTACGGTAAAACAAGCATATGTTGAGCCAGTTAAGGAACCTGAACCAACTAAGGAACCTGAACCAACTACAACAACAAAGCCAAAAGATTTAGGAATTGCATCGTTTGTGGACAAAACAAAAGATCCGCAAAGCTATGTTGACAGGTACAACAACGAGGCAACCTACAAGGAATGGTTTGATGATAACTTTGAAGAGTATGATTCGATTTATCAGGCAGTGGGACTGGAGGAACCTAAAGTATTAGCATCGTTTGTGGACAAGACAAAAGATCCGCAAAGCTATGTTGACAGGTACAACAACGAGGCAACCTACAAGGAATGGTTTGATGATAACTTTGAAGAGTATGATTCGATTTATCAGGCAGTGGGACTGGAGGAACCTAAAGTATTAGCATCGTTTGTTGATCCAAATTTAGATCCTCAATATTATGTTGACAGGTACAATAAGGAAACCACATACAAAAAGTGGTTTGATGAAACTTATCCTGATATTACAATTTATGAGGCAGTTGGATTAGAAGAAGAAGAGATTGTTGAAGAAGAGTTTGGAGAATGTGGAGAAGGAACAGATCTTGTTGATGGAATGTGTGTAATTGTTGATAATCCTAATGGAGGAGGTTGTTTAATTGCAACTGCAACATATGGTTCTGAGATGGCACCACAAGTACAATTCCTTAGAGAAATTCGCGATAATCAATTAATGAGTACTAATTCAGGTTCATCATTTATGACAGGATTTAACCAATTGTATTATTCGTTCTCACCAACAATTGCAGATATGGAAAGAGAAAACCCAGCATTCAAAGAAGCAGTAAAAATTGGAATAACGCCATTGTTGTCATCACTGTCAATAATGTCACATGCTGAATCTGAATCAGAGATTCTAGGATACGGTATTGGGGTGTTATTATTGAATCTTGGAATGTATGTAGCTGCACCAGCAATGATAGTTTACAAAGCTAGAAAATGCATTAGAATCTAAATCAACAAAAAACCTAATTAATAATCTAATTTAGGAGGTCAATGTCATTGGTCCAAAGATGCGTCAAAATTGATCCCATTTCTTAATAACTCCTAATTTTATTTTGTAAAGTATTATGATTAAAAAAATTTCATTTTTTTTATTTTTTAGTTTCTTGTTGTTTGGCAGTATTGCCTTTGTACCAATATCATCATATGCGACCACTTTTTCTCTTGAATTTGGGGCATCAGGTAATGATGAGGGAGAGTTTGATAAATTATCTAACGTAGTATTTGATACTTCTAATGATCTCATGTATGTAGCTGACACTGACAATAACCGTATTCAAATCTTTGATCTTGATGGTTCGTGTTCTGGCAGTGACGAACTTGCCAATGATATTTGCTTTATTGAGGAGTTTGGAACATCAGGTAATGATGAGGGAGAGTTTGATGCTCCTTCTGGTCTGGCACTAAACACTAGTGATG
>JAOUAE010000181.1 GCA_029861085.1 Candidatus Nitrosopumilus sp.
TGTTGCGTTTGTTCTAATCAACTGCGAATTAGGTTCTGAAAAACAAGTCATTACAGATCTAAAATCAATTTGTTGTGTCAAAAAGGTATACGGTGTCTTTGGTGCTTATGATCTTATGACAAGTTTAGAATGCGAGAGATTAGAAGAATTAAGACAAACAATAATTTCAGAGATTAGAAGGATTAAGAATGTACGTTCAACCATTACCTTGATGGGAATAGAGGGACAATGTTAGGAAATCATAGAGTTTGCTAAAACACATTATGTTTAATGCATGAATAATAAAAAGACCTCAAAATAGAATTCTAACATTTTTACATAATCTTATCTAAGATTATGTAAAATAAATTACAAGGTAAATTTATCTAAGAGAAATTTTTTCTCCCAATTTGCCACTTTTCTAAGCGCCACCATTCATCATCTTTGATATTAATTAAAGGAGATTTCATTGATTGTTTCAACAAACGGAGTTTAGATTTTTGTTTGGTTGATAAAAATTTATCCTTTTTACTTGAATCCTCTAGATTACAAAAACAATATTCAATCGTTTTACCACAATAAGAACAACAACAAAAACAATATTCTATAGATCTTTTGCATTCAATACTAAAAACAATTCCATTTTTCGTTATCATAATTTAACATAAATGCGTGAATAAACTATTTTAAGTATCTTGAGAATTATCTGAACATTTATTGTGTTTTGTTGATTAAATTAAAAATTTGTAATTTTTTAGAAGATTATTGTATTCTACGAATTATGATTAATCACATGATGAATAATGTAACATCCAACAACTCAGAAAAATAATGTATTTTCATAATATCCTATACAAGATTATTTCTCATCTTAGATGGGATTAACAGTTTCAATAATGAATAAAGAAATATCATTTGGATGCATGCCTATCCAATTTAGAGATCTTAACTTCTAATGTGCCATGGTTCCATGATTACATTAGTTAGATGCTCTTTGATTTCATAACCTCTTTTAACTGCTTCAAATGACTTCATGTAGTCATAAAATAGTGATTGAAGATAATAAATCACCTGTCTGCACTGCAATGCAATTTAGAAAATACCAATTCATACTTCTTTGATATGAGTAGAAATCTTTAATGCACTAATTCTTAGTTACGAAATTACTTCATGTAAAAATGCGACTCATTTCATTTAATTGAAGTGGGTTGCATCTTTTCAATGTTATTTTATCAAAACTATTTTCACAATCTTGTATAGGATTATGAAATGTGAAAATGCATTAGATCTTAAAACCAGAAACATGAGATTCTGATGACAGTTCCAATACATATTTTATTTTGCAGATTTAGTATTTAGATCTCACTGATGATTCATACGTTTGTTTTATAGATCAATAATCAATTTTTATACCATTGAATCAAATATTTTGGAAATGTTACAGATGTGATCTAAATTTTAAGGAACAGAACATTGCACATCTGCATGAATCCATATCTGAACATCCTGTACGACAAATTAAGTAAATTTTACTAAATTAATCAAATAATGATGAATCAGCATCTATCCAAGAATTTGCATCATAATATCACAAAAACCAATTTTTTATTAAAATCACCATTTTGTAACTAATTTTGGGATTGTTTACTTATCATCTCGTAACAGTTAACCTTGTGTTTAATTTTGATTTGATAATTCCTTGATTTACATTTAATGACATTTCCAGGCACAAATAATATGACTATTTGTCCAAGGTATTCATAAATAATCAATATGAGATAAAATATCCATGACAGATCCGCTACTTGATGATGTAAAAGCTCTTTTAAACAAGGATTTTGGAGATGATAGAATCCTAAAACAAATTTGTAGAGCTTGTGAAAATGATGAAGTTATTAGCAATTATGAGAGAAATTATGTTAGAAAATTAGCAGAAAAGCATTTGGGAAAAAAACCCGAATTTGTCCAAACTCCTTCTGTTGAAAAAAAACATGTAGTTCCAGATGTCGCAATACCTGAAATCCAACATATCCCACAAACTCAAACATTTCAAATGGAATCTCCACGAATATCTCATTCTAATTCAAAAAACAAAAAAATATTCTTAGGGCTTGGTATTATCGCAATAGTGGTAATCATTGCTTCTATTGTATCTTTTAGTGAAATTACAGATAGAACTAATGATATTGATGATGTTCTAGCATCGTTTTTGATTGAAACTGACTTAACATCATATAATAAAAAAGATCTGATTTCGATTAGTGGTGTATCTGATACTTCGGGAACTGTGATTCTATCGATTGAAAATCAAAATAATGAACTTGTATGGACTGAACAAATTTCTCTGAAAAGTGATGGAAGATTCTCAACTTTAACTATTGCAGGAGGTCAAGGTTGGGAAAGTTCTGGTACTTATACAATCAAAGTAGATAATGGTGTAGAAATAAAATCTAACACATTTTCATTCACTACTTGATTCGTTCGAATTCTTTCCAGTGAGAATCTATCACATTTCTTAATTTTTCTATACTGATTTCATCCATATATTCACGATAAACAATGAATTTGTTTTGTTTACCTGAGTCATGACCATAAATGTCTGTGGTGTTCTTTGGAATGGTGTCTGTTTTCCATTGATTCATTTCAAAAATCCAAACTGTTGAGTCTGGATTTGAAAAATCAATATCATCACATCCAATAATATACAGATAACATTTTGTTGATTGGTTTAATTTTTCATGCAATTTTTCATATGCTATCATTTGACCTTTTGCAATGTTGATCTTATCAT
>JAOUAE010000182.1 GCA_029861085.1 Candidatus Nitrosopumilus sp.
CACTTGGGAAACTTTGCTGATCCAATAATAAAATGCACAAAATGTAATTCAACTTTTAGAGCAGATAGAACAATTGCAGATATTACACAAATTGAAATTCCTGAAAGTGCAGATTTAGAAGAATTTGATAATGCAATTTCACAAAATAACATAAAGTGTCCAAAGTGTAAAGGTGACTTTGACAAGACAAAAAATTTCAACATGATGTTTAAGGTAGGCATTGGTCCTGAAGAGGAAGAGGCATATCTACGACCGGAAACATGTCAATCAATCTTTGTGGATTTTCCAAGACTATACAAGACAATGAGAGGTAAACTTCCTTTGGGAATTGCCCAAGTTGGGAAAAGTTTTAGAAATGAAATTGCTCCAAGGCAAAGTCTTCTTCGTTTAAGAGAGTTTTATCAAGCAGAAATTGAGGTATTTTGTAATCCAACAAAACTATCCAATATGGAAAAGTTTTCAGAGATTCAAGATGTGATCATCAGGGTCCAAACTGATGCAGAACCTGTCTCAATGACATGTAAAGAAGCAGTAGAATCAGGAGTCGTTCCAAGTGAGTTTGTTGCATATTATTTAGGAATTTTAACGGAATTTTACGGAAAGACAGGAATAGACATTACAAAAAGTAGATTCAGAAAGCTGGGTGAAAAAGAAAAGGCATTCTATGCCGAGGTTGCATTTGATTTTGAGGTAGAAACAACAATTGGATGGCTTGAATTAGTTGCATGCAATTATAGATCTGACTATGATTTATCCAGTCATGCAAAAAAGAGCAAGCAGAAATTTGAGATAATGGATGAAGATGAAAAGGTCCTTCCGCATGTCTTTGAAATATCTATGGGGATTGACAGGAGTCTTTACACCATTTTAGAACATAGTTTGAAGGATGATAAGGAGCATGAGAGATTAGTGTTATCTCTGAAACCATATCTTGCACCAATGCATGTTGGAATACTATCTCTAGTAAAAAAGGACGGTCTAAAAGAAAAAACAGATGAGATTTACTTAGAAATTAAAAGAAAATGTGATGCATTTTTAGATCATTCTGGTGCCATAGGTAGAAGATATAGAAGATTGGATGAAATTGGAGTTCCATTTGCTGTCACTGTCGATCATCAAACTTTAGAAGATGAAACTATAACAATTAGAAAGAGAGATTCGATGGAACAAAATAGAATCAAAATTTCCGAATTAGATTCAACAATAATTGGATCAATTGCATATCCATAATTTGATCATATACAATTTTTAGAAATTAATTTATTTAAAAAATCATAATTGTTGTAAAATAAAATCAATATTTTATTTTTAAAAATATTTTTTGTTACATTGCTTCTCGTACAAGTTTGTCCTCGAATTTTAATCGAATATTCCATTAATCGAAAATTGGATCAATATAGATTTGCTATTATCTTTCCAGTGCATAATCTATCCTATTGTATTTAATTTTGAGTTCTTGATCATGGAAATTATTACTAAAATATCAAAGAATTTTTCAAAAGTATAATAACACTAATTTTTAGTAAATCTACATGAATACAGAAATTTTGAATAATAAAACTCAAGTTTCAATTATCATTCCAACTTATAACGAATCTCAAAATATCCTGAAAATATTACGAACAATTTCCAAACATATACCAAAAAATATTTCCACTGAAGCAATTGTAGTTGATGACAATTCACCTGATGGTACAGGTAAAATAGTTGAAGAATATCTAAAAGATTTCAAAAAAGTAGCTGGTTATACAATTAACATAATTCATAGAAAAGCCAAGGACGGACTTTCTTCTGCAATTTTAAATGGAATACAAAATGCAAAAGGAGAAACAATAGTCGTAATGGATTCAGATTTTTCTCATCCTCCTCAAATCATACCAAAAATGATTGAAGCATTTAAACAATATCAGTGTGATCTTGTTGTAGCTTCAAGATACATTACAGAAGGAAAGATCGAAGGTTGGACAGTAAAACGGAAATTAATGAGCAAAATTGCAATCATGATTGCAAAAAAAGGGTTAGGGGTTAAAATAAAAGATCCAATGTCTGGATTTTTTGCTTTTAAAAAAAATATCATTAAAGAATTAAATTTTGATGCATTAGGTTACAAATTTTTATTAGAAATTCTTGTAAAAACAAAAGGAATTAGCATAAAGGAAATTCCTTATACCTTTGAAAATAGAAAGTTTGGTTCAAGTAAGTTAGATAACAGTATAATTATTGACTATGTTAAATCCGTCTGGAAATTATATAAGAGTAAAAATACAGTAATTGCAAACGAAAAACGCAGTTCAGTTCATTTTATTTCAAAAGCTGCACGATTCTTTACTGTTGGTGCATCTGGACTTATCGTAAATTATGTAATTTCAATGCTCTTTACATCTGGCTTGACTGAATTATGGTATCTTCATGCAAACATATTTGGAATAATGGCTTCAATATCAACCAATTTTATTTTAAATAAAATTTGGACATTTGAAGATAGGGACTTTTCACGAAAGAAAACACTGACTCAATTTGGGAAATTTGGCTTGTTTAGCTCGTTAGGTGCATTAGTTCAACTAGGGATGGTATTTTGGTTAGTGGATTCTCACAATATTGCGTATCCACTTGCCTTAATTTCAGCAATTGCGACTGCAGCTTTTAGTAATTTTATCTTGAACAAAAAACTAACTTTCAAAGAAAAGCTTTGGAATTAGAGTGAATTTTAAAAAATTAAAACAAAAAGAATGAACAATTCGTCCTAATCAGTCTACTCAAAGGTAGAAG
>JAOUAE010000183.1 GCA_029861085.1 Candidatus Nitrosopumilus sp.
ACTATCAATATCCAAGACTTCCAATAATCATGGAGGATTCAATTAGAATCATGACTCCCGAAGCATTCTACTTTGACAATGTAGAACAATTTTCAAACTTTAACACATTAACTGCAATTGACATTTTTGGAGATAAAATAAATTCTGAAACGTTCCTTATGGGATATTCTGGAACATTCTATGTATCTGAAGACAATTTTTACTTGACATACCAGCAAAACATGCCATTTGGTTTTTATGAAAATTCATCACGAGATAGATTCTTTGATGTTGTAGTTCCATTGTTACCAAACAACATTCAAGATGAAATCAAATCGATTCAAAGCGACTCATCAATTAATTCATCTGCACAGTGGATGAAAATTTCAGAATTAATGCAAAAATCATACAATGCAATGGACAAAAATGACAAAGAAGAATTATATGAAAAAATTAGAGAAGCGTTAAACGAATATGATGCAAAAATTCAAGAAGAAACTAGAAAAACAATAATTCATAAAATATCAATTGATGAAGATAAAATTGAATATGTTGCAAAGGGTTCCGTTCCAGGTAGATTACTAAACCAATTCTCCATGGATGAAAGTGGAGACAGATTTAGAGTTGCAACTACTGAAGAATACTACATTCAGCATCAGGGAACAATTCGTTCAAATGCAGTCTATGTTTTAGATGAACAACTTAGCATAGTTGGCGAATTAGATGATATTGCCCCTGATGAGAGCATATTTTCAGCAAAATTCATGGGTGATAGACTATACTTGGTAACATTTGAGCAAATCGACCCATTCTTTGTAATTGACTTGTCAACTGACACCCCAAAGATTCTAGGAGAGTTGAAGATTCCAGGATTTTCAAATTATTTGCACCCATATGATGAAGAGCACATTATTGGAATTGGCAGAGATACAAAAGAAATTGACAATGGCAGAGTTCAGCAATTAGGCATCAAAATTGCATTGTTTAATGTCGCAGATGTGAATAATCCAAAGGTAGCAGACGACATCATAGTTGGGGATAGTTCAACATATTCAGAAGCACTAAACAATCACAAAGCATTCTTCTTTGATAAGACAAGTGAAGTTCTTTCAATTCCAATTAGCGGAGACGCTGAGAATCTTAAGGGAATTTCAAGTTCAAAGATGTTTGCACCAGACTACAATCGTTGGAGCGGATTCTATGTGTTTGACTTAGATAGTGTAGATGGATTCAACCTCAAAGGAACAATTACTCATTCTGCTGAAGATTCACGATATTATGGAATGAGTAATGCCAGAACATTCTATATTGATGATGTTTTGTATACAGCATCTGAAGGATATCTGAAAATGAATTTCTTAAACAACTTGGAAGAAATCAACTCAATAAAACTTCAAAATACTGGAAAATTTATCGATTTCATTGAAGAAGAAATATTACGATAATTCATACCAAGTGTACAATAGTTGAAACGCCCCTTCTATCAAATTCTACATCATTTTCAATTTCACTAAAGGTTACAGTAAATGAAATTACATCACGAGGTTTGGCATTTTCTGCATGAAGTTTTAAATGAATATCCATCGTTTCAGATTCTTGAGTAGGTAAATCATTCTCATCAATATATGCACCACATGTAGATTCTATTCTAAATCTATCGTCCTTAAAATGAAATCCAAGTTTCATTTTTCTCCCTTTTCTCCCACTTCCTTTAACACTCACATCAATAATGCCAGGATTTGTTTCAGTATAACCGGATTTGTGATTTACAAAAACTCCAATTTCAAGGGGTTTGCCAGCAGTAGATTCGGCCATTTTTTGTATTCCATCATTCATGACAACATCAACTGCTTTGATTGATTGTGCGACTTTTGCAATCCACTCATTTGTTCTTGGAATAGTTGCACGAATTCCCGAACGCCTTCTTTTATCTTCATCTTCGGGCAATTTGTAATAATCAACCCATGCCTCATAATCATGAGAAATGTCCTCGATGAAATCCATACAAGTTCGCTTGTATTCATCTACATTATCGGTTCTTTCTGAGGCATCATCGGTTCTCATTCCATCATAATCCATAGGCATTGCCATATTCTGAAATAATCGAAGGTCTAAAAAAACCAATCTTGGCAAAAATTAATGATTATAATAGGAATTTTTTGATGTATAATCATGATATTCTCAGAATTAGTTTTTGACCTGCAAGATCAATTAAAAAAAGACCTGGCACAAATCAGATTCCTGCTAAAGAAAAATCCTGCAACTGGGTATGCAAGAATTGTAGAGATTGGAAAAGAAGTTGGGAAAAAATACAATATCAAATTAATTGTGAATTTTCCAAAAGCAGGAAGGATTGAAGAATTTGAGATGTATGGAAAAAGAGATTTGAGTTTAATTGTGGATTATGACAGAAAAAGATTCCCCATAGACAGAGAAATAATTAAACAAAAAGCAAAAGAAATTCTCGGAGATGTCAAAACAGAAGACGCATACATGTATGAAAATAAAGAAGGCGTAAGGGTATTTACAAACAATTGGAAGATTGACATCCTGCCTCATTCAGTACATATTTGGACAGAATTTGATGATAATGTGACAGCATTTTGTAACTGGCTCATGGAAAATGCATTCCAGATGAAGAAGACGTAGTGATTTTATAATTTAGAGGCTTTCAAGTTCATCAAGTAATTTTTTAGCTTCAGAGTTTTTTGGTTGAAGTTCAATTATGCGTACACAGCAATCAATGGCTTCATCTTTTTGTTGTAGGGCCAAATG
>JAOUAE010000042.1 GCA_029861085.1 Candidatus Nitrosopumilus sp.
ATGACAGGTACGATGACGATGACAGAGATGATGACAGGTACGATGACGATGACAGAGATGATGACAGGTCCAGTAATGGCTCAAAAACATCAGAATTCTTCAAAAGAGAAGTAAGATTTGAAACCCTTGGTTTTCAAACTGAGATAAGCATAGAGATCGAGTTTGTCAGTAATACTACAGACACAAATCAACTAATTGATGAAATCATTGACAAGTTCTCACTTACCAGAGAAGAGGCTGGTGAGGAATTAAGAACAGAACGTTCTGATTACCAAAGATTAGAAAAAAATTAGAAGTCGAAATTGAAAAGAGAGGCAACACATCAAAAGTAGAAGTTGAACTTGAGACAGTAATTGATTCAACCAGCAGAGGAGAAATCCTGGATGCAATAGTCAAGAACAGTCAGCTTACGCGAGAACAGATCAATGAAGAACTAAGATTTGAATCTGATGACAAAGACGATGATTCCAACGATGATGACACATACCAAAGCAGAGATGATTATAGAGAAGAAAGAAAGGAATATCGCGAGGAACGCAAGGAATATCGAGAATCCAAAATATGTGCAAACGATGAAGAATGCGTAGAAGATGAGGAATTCAAGAAGACAAGAGAGGCATACAGACAAGAAAGAGAAGAATACAGATCACACAAACAAACAAGTCCTGAAAACAATCAACAGATAAAAAAATATGCTCAGATGCTACAAGTCTTAGGCAATGCAAAGTTTGGTGATGGTTTTATTTTGCCCCCACGAATCCAGATGCTATTAGTTGAAGATTACAACGAAATAGAATGCAAAAATGGCCTAGAACTGGTTTTCAAAACCTCAAATGACATTCCTATCTGTGTGAAAGATACAACTGCATCAAAACTACTTGAAAAAGGAATAGTCTACAAGTAGTCATTTTTTTATTTTTTATTTTGAATCTAATATCACACAGTGCAAAATCTTTGCCCCTAACTATATCCCCATACATAACATACTCCCAATTGAATTTGAACCTCCAAAGATTTTCCAACAAACAAACATCCGTTATGACGCTAGTTTGTATCGCAATTCTACGCCTAAGGGATGGGGGTTCCTTTTTACTCTTAATCGATAAATTTGTTTATACCTTACAACAATTGTTGAATGGGTCTTATGAGGTATACTCTTGTATAATTTTCATAAAATTTGACTAATTCTCACTTAAATTAGCAGAAAAATCCCTACATGTTTTAATTCTGGATTGAATTATTACAAATGAAATCTCATGCGTGGTCTGTGTCACAATTGCTTTAGGTCTGGAGTCGAAGTGGTAATAATCAAAGGAGATATTTTTTGTCAAACATGTGTGGATAAAATGAATGCAAAAAACTAAATCCATACTCTTTCTAGTTAAGAAAAATGAAATTAGCCATTGCCTCCCATTGTGCTATAGATACAATAACTATTGATGGAAATAATTATGAACAAATTGGTGGGGCTGCTTGCTATTGCGGAATTACTGCAAGGCAATTTAAATTCGATGTGGATTTATTTACTAAATTCGGTTCGGATTTTCCAAAGCAATATCTAACTGAGCACAAGATTAATTTTACAAATTCTAAATCTGAAAAAAATACCACAAAATTTGCTATCTCTATTACTGGTTCAGATAGAACTCTTAAACTGGAAAATGAGTGTGAACCAATAGATTATTCTGAGGTCAGTGCTGATGGCCATATTGTAAGTCCAATATATCAAGAGATTTCTGAGGATACATTTAAAAAAATAAAAAATGATTCTAATTTTCTCTTCGTTGATCCACAAGGATTTCTAAGACGAAAGGATTCACAAAATAATATTTTTTTAAAAAATACCGATCTTGATTTGTCTGAAATCAATGCAATCAAAGTAAATCCTGATGAAGCACAACATCTTGTAACTGGAACTCATGATGAGATGATGTTGGCGTTGCAGAAGAAAGGAATCGAATACGTGCTGTTAACTAACAAAACAGATGTATCTCTTTTGGTGAAAGACAAAGTTTATTCTATCACTCTTCCAAACAGTCAAATTCATGACACCACTGGTGTCGGTGATATTTTTTGCACTGCGTTTAGCTGCACGATGCTTAAAGAAAAGGACTTTTTGTGGGCACTTTCTTTTGCTGGTGGCGCAGCTCAAGCTGCACTCGAATCCAAAAATGTGGGTTTGCAAAAAATTCCAAGTAGGGGAACTGTTCAGAATAATGCATCTTATTTTTATAATTTAGTAAAATTCAGAGACTTGTAAGACGTTATTTTTTTGTCCATTTTTTTAGAATCTTCTGAAAATTTGTTCATTATTTTTATAAGACTGATCATCTTTTTACTTCAGATGGTTATTTGGAGTTGTAAATTAAAACATCCGCTGAAAATTCTAAATTTAAACTACATTACTTATTACATCACAAAATTATGTTGAAATTGATAATTTATGTAAATTATTGTAGTGGATTCTCAAAAAATCCATGATCCTTCTGTCCTCATCTTTATCAATTGGTGCTCCATTTGCAAGAACGCTAAGATATTTTAAATCTGATTCTAGTTTTTGAATTGATTTTTTAATCCCATTTTCGTATTTCATCCTCTCAAATTCTATCATGTTATTTTCAATTTGCAAAATGTCTTTTTCCAAATTTGTGATTTTTTGATGAAGATCATCATGCATTATTGTATTGCATATAATATCGAAAATAACTTTGATTATCAAATTTCCTTTGAATTGTTTGAAAATCTTAGACATTTCAAACATGTTTTAAGAATTTCTATAAGATGGAATAAATTTGATGATCGCCATCACTAAACATGTACAAGAAAGTATCTGCAGATGAAAAAAAGAAAATCCAAGAAAAATACCGAGAAGAATTCAAAGAGAGATTTAGGCAAAGAATTGAAAATGGTGAAGTGATGGACTTTACCTAGAAAATAATTATTATCTGCTAAATCCCTGATTGTTTATTATGTTAATTGTTATTGTAGATTTTATTCCAGGTATTTTTCTAATTCTTTTACTAATAATTTCAGAAATGTCATTATATGTAGGAGCTGCAATCTTGCATATTATTTCATAGTTGCCAACTAGCATATCAGCTTCTACTACTTCAGGAATCTCTTCCAGGCTTTGCAATATCTTGGATTCATCTGACTTAAAACAATGAATTGTAACAAAGGCTTGAGCCATATATTCATCCAATACTTCCCGTTCAGCTTCACTTGTTTTTAAAATTCCAGGTTTTTTATCTACTAATAATGTCAGAGTGGCCCGTATGTTTGAAATTTTTCTTATTTCATTTGAAATCACGTGCTGAATATTTTGCTCATCTGATGATTCTAGTTTGGTTAAGATGTCATATGATCCAAACGTACCAAATGCATTTGTAATGCTTGGGATATTTTTTAGGTTTGAAATTACAGATTCTTCTTTTCCGGATTCATTTACAATTAGGACATAGGCTTTTTCCATTGTTTATTCTCCTAGCTCTGTCCCTCAATTCCCATTAATGTGAGAATAGAACGTACATACTGCAGTTTTCTTATGTTCCAGGTAATCGTTTCTCTGAGCTTGTCTCTGTCTGAATTTTCTATCTTTGCAATAATATCATATGCGCCGAATGTTCCATGAACTTCTTTTACGGATTCCATGTGTTTTAAAGAATCTAGTATGATTTCTTCTTTTCCTAATTCACAATTGATCAAAACATAAGCAGTTTGCACTACATCAATATGTTGAATACATATTTAAGTAAAATCCTGTGATTTATTTAAAATCATTAATTTTTTTTTTATAAAATTAAACAATTAGATGCCATTTTGCACAAATATGTCACCTCAAATTGAGATGAAAAAATCAATTAAAACGTATCATTGTGATCAAAAATTCTGCTTACTGATTATATTTAGAGTCATATCAGTTTTCGTGTTAGGTGAGAATCTTGTTTTTTTGACACCAATATGATCTAATGTTTTATTATCGGATGGTTTTATCTAACAAATAACATGATGATTGGCATTTATGGTTCTGGAACTACGGAATTTGCTGTAAAAATGATTAAAAAAATTTTAGATGATGCTGATATCTCATCTTTCTCAATTACGAAATCCACTAGCAAACAAGCTGACTGTGTTATTGTTTTAGGTGGCGACAAAGGTGTTAGAAATTACTTCCATAGAACATTTGATTCCACTTTACCTATTTTGGGCATCAGTGAGGGTGAATCTAGTGGATTTTTGGCTCAGATTGATCTCAAAGAATTTGCATCCTATGTAAATGTGCTAAAAAAACAAAAATACACAATTGAAGAAGTTCCTAGACTTGGTGTAAAAATTGATGGAAAAAATGTCTATCCTGTACTCAACGATGTTGCGGTGTTTTCATCAAAGAGTGCAATGTTAATGGAGCATACATTACGAGTTAACGGTGAAGAAGTATGGCATGATAACAGCGATGGAATTATTGTGTCAACTCCGATTGGTTCGTCTGCATATTCAATGTCAGCTGGTGGTCCGGTTTTATTTCAGGATTCTGCCGTGTTTGAAATAATTTCTGTAAATTCTCTTGATGTGACAAGAAGGCCTATCATTGTTTCAAATTCTAGCTCAATTGAAATTGACGACATTTCTGCAAGACTTCACTGTGAAGTGGTTTTGGATGGTCTTGATAGATACAAAGTGGATAACACTGTAGAATGCACTCAATTTTTTCCTCCAGCAAAAATAATTCGTCTCAAAAAAAACTCCACTGCAATTTCTGCTCTTGCAAAAAAGGTACATCTTGCTGAAGAACTACTTAGCATGCCTCCAAGCTCTAAACTACTTTTGAAGACGTTAGAGTATGAGGGTGCATTAACCCAAAAAGATTTGGCAAACAAAACATTACTCCCTGCCAGGACAGTTAGATTGGCATTAAGTCATTTGTTGAAGAAAGGCTATGTCAAAAAGAAAATATCTATTCGAGATGCCCGACAAAAAATCTATGAAATTTCAAAGATAGAATAGTTTTATTTTTAATTTAATAGTATTATTTCTCAGCTGCGGCTTTGATAAATGTTGTAAATGCTTCTTCTGGAAATCCCGGCCTGCTGCTAAATTCTGGATGAAATTGCACTCCCAGATAAAATCTGTGACTGGGAATCTCCAAAATTTCCATTCTTTTTCCATTATCGCTATCTGCTGAGAATATCAATCCGTTTTTCTCAAATTGTGGGATGTATTCTCTGTTAATTTCATATCTGTGTCTGTGACGTTTACTGATTATTCCTGAATTGTATATTTTCCGCGCTTTTGTATTTTCTTTGATCATTACTTTGTTTGCTCCTAATCGTAATGATCCCCCCATGTCTGAAATCTCTTTTTGCTCCGGTAGTAAATCTACAATTGGATTTTTTGCATCTGCTTTAATTTCAGTTGAATTACAATCTTCTAAATTCAAAACATTTCTCCCAAATGCTATTGCAGCCAATTGAAATCCAAAACATATTCCGAGATATGGTATGTTTTTCTCTCTTGTATAATTTGCAGTTTGGATGATTCCTTCTGATCCTCTGGTGCCAAAACCTCCTGGAACCAAAATTCCATCATAATTTGATAAAATGCTGTAATCTGCGATTGATTCAGAATCTATCCAGTCTATGTCAATTGATTTTCCTATCTGTGCTCCTGCATGTTTTAGTGCATGATTTACACTTACATAACTATCTGCAAGTGTGACATATTTTCCAACCATTGCAATTTTTACTTTCTGATCTTCGTGGTTTACCATGTTTTGTGCGATTTCATTCCATTTATCCCAGTTGGCTGAGGCATTTACCATTCCAACCTTACCAAACTTTGTAAATATCGAATCCATTATTCCTTGGTCGTACAACATCTGAGGCACTTCAAAAATTGACTTTGCATCATGGCATGATAAAACATCTTTTGCAGTTACGTTTGTAAACATTGCAATTTTTTGTTTTGTTTTTTCTTCTAATGGCAAAGTGCATCTTACTGCCAAAAAATCTGGCTGAATTCCTATTCTTCTTAATTCTTGAGCGCTGTGCTGGGTTGGCTTTGTTTTCTGCTCTCCTACCACATCAAGGGATGGTGCCAATGTAACATGCACAAAGATTACGCCCTGTGGGCCTTCTTCTACTTTCATTTGTCTTAATGCTTCAAGAAATGGCAGTGATTCGATATCTCCCACAGTTCCACCACACTCTACTATCAAAAAGTCTAATTTTTCATCTTCTGCAATTTTTCTGATTCTGTTTTTAATCTCGTCCGTAACGTGGGGAATTATCTGAACACATGCGCCCAAGTATTCTCCCTTTCTTTCTGCATCAATTACCGATGAATACACTTGAGCAGTTGTAATATTATGGCTCTTTGGAATGTCTTGGTTTAGGAATCTTTCATAATTCCCAATATCCATATCGCATTCACCTCCGTCATCTGTGACAAAGACTTCTCCATGAGCTACTGGATTCATTGTTCCTGCATCATAGTTGAGATATGGATCAATTTTGATACAAGATACCCTTTGATTTGATAATTGTAATAATTTTGCAATTGAGGAACTAGTTACGCCTTTTCCAAGGCCAGACATAACACCACCTGTGACAAAAATAAACTTCGTCTGCACATTAATGAAATGAGTATCTGGTTTTTGTATGTTTTGTCGATCATGATCAATTGAAATAGAACATATGGTCTTGCTATGATATGGCGTCTGCTCTTCTTGTTTTTTCTTTGCTTGCAGTAATCATTTTGAGTTCTACCTCTATTGCATTTGCAGAGACTTATGAAATTCTAATCCCGACTGGTGCATCAGATCCAAATGCGCCCTTTTTTTGGTCTGAAAAATCAACTGGAGTGACTACTGGAGTCATTACTGTTAATCCTGGAGATTCTGTTACATGGTCTAATGCAGATACTGCATTTCATACTGTAACATCTGGTATCCCACCCACTACTGAAGATGGCATATTTGAGGAAGATGGTATTTTTGATAGCGGGTTTTTCACTGCAGGGAAATCCTATACTAGACAGTTTAATGATCTTGGTGATTTTCCATATTACTGCAGCCTCCACCCTTGGATGGACGGAGTAGTTCATGTTGTGGCTAACCCTGGCAGTGTCCAATCCATTGATAATGTTGGTTCTGGGTATAGTGATGACGGTGTAGGATTTGAAGTAAAATACATTCTTGATACAAATTTGCAAAAAGATGTTCTCATTAATCCTGACGAAAAAAGCTTAACGTTTTACATTTCTGGTGACACCCAAAGTGGAAACATTACTTTTGTACTGCCTACAGGATTAATTCAAAATCCAAATGTTGTTTGGGTCGATGGTGTGAGTGTTGATTTTGAGATGGATGAAACTGCTACTGGAACAAAATTGATGGTTCCAATTCCTTTACATTCTGAAGAGATAAAAATTATGGGTACACAGGTAATTCCTGAATTTGGATTTTTAGCATTAGGCATTTTGAGTATTGGTATTTTTTCCACCTTGTTGTTGACTCGCTCTAAGTTTTCCATATTTCGATAATTACGATCTTTACAATCGTAAATAATTTTTTAATTTTTCAAATAGATTTTAGATATTATTACAGTCTATCTTTTATTCTTCACAATGTATTACAGTATGAGAACCTCTAGTTTGGCGGCCATGACTGAAATGGAGTTTTTCCCTCTATGAAAGTTAGATTATTTGACCGCCACTCTTAGCCGGATTTGTTTGTTCTTTAGAGTCTTGTTTGTTTTTTGAGGCTTTTTGTAAAAGATATAATTTTTGATTCAAGTTGATTTTGAGATGTTTTCTCAATTAATTTCAAATATGCACTTCCTACAATCACTGCATCTGCTCCAGCTTTAACATATGTTTTAACATCGTCTGGAGTTGAAACTCCGAATCCTATTCCAACTGGAATTTTTCCTTTGGTTTGATTTTTGACCTCTTTGATTGCATTTAAGGTATATTTTTTAATTCCTGTTTTGACTCCAGTTGTTCCAAAAACAGCTACAAGATACAAGAATCCTGTAGATGCTTTTGCAATTTTTTGTATTCTTTTTTTAGTGGTGTTTGGAGAAATAAGAAAAATGGTGTCTGTCTTATTTTTGGCTGCTTGAATGTATTCTTTAGATTCTTCTATTGACATGTCTGGGAGGATAAAACCGTCTATCCCGGCCTTTTTAGCCTCTGAAATAAATTTTGGATATCCTTTATGATACAAAATATTGGTATATGTCATCAATATCAGTGGAATGTCTGTTTCTTTTCTGATTTTTTTTACAATGTTGAAAAAATTATTAATTTTAGTTCCTTTTTCAAGTGATATGGTACTTGCATTTTGAATGATTGGACCATCAGCTAGAGGATCTGAAAATGGAAATCCCAATTCTATGATATCCACTCCTCCCTTTACTAAACCCTTTACAGTTGTGAGTGTAGATTTCTCATTTGGAAATCCTGCCATGATGTATGCAATCAATGCCTTTTCATTTTTCGCCTCTAATTCCGCAAATTTTTCTTTGATTTTTGACAAGAGTATCGCCTAATTCATTTGACTTATTTCATATCATATATTCTTAGTACATCTTCAATGGTTTGTGTTGCCTGTATTGCACTTTGAAATTAAAATACTCATCAAGGCGGTCAAACTCAAAGAAAAAATCATTTGTTAATCCATTTGTAACTTTTCTTTTCATAAAAGACCAAAGTTTGAATAAACAAATAATTTAAAACAACTAGCAGAAAAAAGAAAATTCACTCTTCTGAAGAAATGTAAGACTACATTTGAACAATTCTTTCCAGAATGTCTAAAAAGTTTTTTATAATTACTCTGAATATGGATTCTTAATGAAAATGACGACACAAATTATGACATTCTCAATTCTATCAGTGGCTGTAATTGGTCTATTGACTATGACACCAGCTGCTTTTGCAGATCATTCAGAAGTCACAATCGAGGCCGCCATGGGTTCTGGCGCACCGGGTTGTGAGGAAACCGCAGAGGGATGCTACATTCCAAGTACTGCAACAGTAGATGTTG
>JAOUAE010000184.1 GCA_029861085.1 Candidatus Nitrosopumilus sp.
AATATTGCAGATGTTGTGGGATTAGGATCTGCAATTGATTATCTTACCAAAATTGGAATGGATATTATACGAGAACATGAAGTTGAACTAACAAAATATGCTATTGAGAAATTATCTGCAGTCAAAGGACTTCATATCTATGGTACCAAGGATATTTCAAAACGTGGAGGTGTAATCTCCTTTAATTTTGCCGATGTTCATCCTCATGATGTTGCTCAAATTATTGATGAAGAAGGAATTGCTGTTCGTTCTGGTCATCACTGTGCACAAGTATTGATGGAACGACTAAATGTTGCTGCAACATCAAGGGCTAGCTTTTACATTTACAACACTAAACAAGACATTGATATTCTGGTAAATTCATTAAATATTGTGGCAAAGGTGTTCAAATTATGAGTAGTAATGCAGACATTTACCATGAAATGATCGTTGATTATTCAAGAAATCCTATCAACTACGGGAAAATTGAAAATCATGACGTAACATTTCATGACTCCAATCCGCTTTGTGGCGATAGTATTGATATTGATATGAAAATTGATGAAAACAAAGTTACTGATATTAAATTTCATGGAAAAGGATGTGCAATTTGCATGGCATGTTCATCTGTTTTGACTGAAATTACAAAAGGTAAGAGTATTGACGATGCAAGGGCTATTGAGAAAAATGATGTGCTAGGCGAATTAGGTCTTGAGCATCTACAGGCTGTCAGAATAAAATGCGCATTGCTATCTCTTAAAGTGCTGAAATCTGCACTTTATACCTACATCGGAGATAATCTCAAAGATACTCAAGATGTAGATAAATTAAAAGAAGAGGCAGCAAATCTGTACTAGTATGAGTGATTTTACTCCTACAACTCCAATTTCACTTCAAATACGAAAAATAATCTTTGAAAAATTCAATGACGTTAATGTCAAATTTACAAATGATGAAATTTTTGAAATAATTAAAAAAAATGGCGATTTTGATCCTTCATGGATAATTGATGATACTGAATCATTTTTTAATGATATTTGTAATTCAGGTCTTGCAAGAAATATTGCCCAAAACTTTACTACTATCTGGATGAAACTATTTGATCCAATTGAGAAATTACATTGCAATGCATGTAGCAATGATATCTACCTTGGAACATCCGAGGAAAGAATCTGCCCGAATTCTTCTTGCAAGTCTTCTATTTAGATCTGTATTTTATTGCTGCATCCTCTAATGCTTTAATCATGGGCAACTTTTCTCCTGTAAGGTAGAGTACCAGTGCACCGCCAGCAGTACTGATATGATTAATTTTTTCTGTTAATCCTTGTTGTTTCAATGCTGTAGTGAGATGACCTCCACTTACAATTGTTGTTGCCATTGAGTTTGAAACTGAATTAAGTAATGCGTTTGTTCCATAACTAAAGTTTTCTTTTTCAAAAAATCCTGCAGGCCCACTGATAAACACGGTTCCCGCACCTGCAATTAACTTTGAATAGTATTCTACAGTTTTTGGTCCTAGATCAAAAATTTTGTCTCCTTTGCTAATCTCTCTTACGTCCATCTCAACTCTTTCACCTTCTTTATCTATTGCAATATCGACAGGTGTTGCAAATACATCTGGATAATCTCCTATCAACGCATGTGCTTTTGCAACAACTTCATCCTCTCTTTTGATATCGAGAGATGATTTGATTCTAGCTTGTGCACGCATGAAAACATTTCCAATTAATCCGGTCAATAAAATGTGATCAGCACGGCCATTTTGAATCAGCAGTTTGATCGCCTCCAATCTGTCTGGGATTTTTGAGCCTCCCAGTACAATGACATGAGGTGCTTTTGCAACGGTCATTATTTCGTCCAGGTTCCGAACCTCTCTTTCAACAATTCTTCCCGCACATGCGGGTAAGACATACGGAAATCCCACTATGGATGGGTGTGACCTGTGTGCACTTGGGAATGAGTCCAACACACATAGATCAAATAGTTTGGATAAGCGAGAAACCATGATTGTTTTTGCCGCATTTTCTGGAGTAAACTCGTAATTTTCTTCAGCACACAATCGGAGATTATCTAATAGCAAAATATCCCCATCATCTAAGTTTTTGATTGCATTTTGTGCAGCTTCTCCAATTACATCTTCGACATATTTTATTTTTTTACCCATTAACCTTTCAAGAATTTTAACATGTTTGTCCATTCCAGTATATTCGTTATTTCCAACTCTTCCCTGATGTGATGCCACTACTACTTTGGCTTCTTTTAATGATTGGAGAGTTTCGATGGCTTCTTCAATTCTTCTGGTACCTGAAATCTCAAGTGTTTTTGGATCTATTGGACAATTCATGTCCACTCTTAAAAAAACGGTTTTACCTTTTAGGTTAAAATCATCTAGTGTGAGTACCTTCACACTCTGTTTATTGCGTCCTTGGTTAAATTCTTTGAGTCGATCAGAATTGTTTTCTTTAATTTCATTTCTAAATGCTGATTTACATTTACAAAAGTTATCTATTGACAAAAATTAAAAGACACGTGCTTGAGGTTTCATTAATTGCAAAATTGGATTTTTAATATCAGGTCACGCTCCTTTGTTTTACTAACAATTTTATTTCTAATTATTACTGCCATTGTTTATTCTGGACTTACTGAAAGTTTTGATCAAAGTGTAATTTTGTTTTTCTCTGAAAATGTTGGAAATACTACACTGGATATTGTAATGCAATATGTTACAGAAA
>JAOUAE010000043.1 GCA_029861085.1 Candidatus Nitrosopumilus sp.
GAAGATGTTTGATGTAGCTGGATTTGGCATGTTGACTTTGACAACTAAAAAAATTGATGGAAAGTTTCATCCAGTGGGGGAAGAAGAATTTACCGCTGTAATTAATTCTGAAGATGGGCATGTAGCAATAATTGTAGATAGAGATGGTTTTACAAAGGCTCAATCTAAGGCTGTGGAAAAAGAGGAAGCAATAGAGATTTACAAAAAACTTCGAGATTCAGGAATTTTGGAATATCCAAAAAAAGAGGTTCAAATTTGGTCTGAAGCAAGACCGACAATTCAAAACGATACTGCTGAATAATTATTTTGAAGGAAGGACTATTTTGGTGCCCACATTGCCACCCTTGATTGCTTTTTCAATGATTTTTGGATCAGCCTTGAGAATTCTTG
The DNA here is from genome assembly GCA_029861085.1 of Candidatus Nitrosopumilus sp. Next base: position 391 of record JAOUAE010000043.1, read on the forward strand.
TTTGAATTTTAGATCGCTCAATAATTTTTAGAGCAACAATGTCCATCAGGTCATAGCCACCTGCAACAGAATCTTCATGAACTAACATGCTTTTCAAATTTTTCATTTCGATGCTCTTGAATTTTTTTGCCTGTTTGAATTTATTTGGATCCATATCATAAACTCCATCAACATCAGTAGCATTAAGAAATTGTTCTGCTTTTACTTTTTCTGCAATCAATGCTGCAGTGCCATTGGTACTTTGACCAGGATGCAGACCACCTGCTACTACGATTAATCCGTCATCTACTGCATGTCTAACTTCTTGCAAAGTAGTTGGTGGATGTGAGTATGCCTTGTTTTTTAGGGCATAAATCAGTAGTTTTGCATTTAATCTTGAAATTTCAATTCCCAATTCATCAAGGGTTGATTCGTCTGCTCCAGAGGACCTTGCATGGGAGATGTAATGTCTTGCGATGTTACCTCCCCCTGCAACAATAATTGGCTGGCAAATCTTGCTAATTTTTACTAGAAATTCGGCATAGTCTTTTAAAATTTTGACATTATCTATGCCAAAAATTCTTCCTGATAGCTTGATTACAATTCGTTTTTTCATTTTAGATCACCAAGGATAGATTTTGCGGCAATTTCAACTTTTTTTCTGTTCTTTTCATGGGTATAGATTCTAAGTATGTTCATAAATCCGGAGATGGCTGAAACCACTGGTATTTCTGAAATCGGCATCTCTTTTGCAGATGATTTTCCACCCTCATTGGAAATCAAGACTATTGATTTTGACTCATTTTTTGATGGTGCAAGCGGGATAGAGGGAGTAGCTGAACTGTCTACAAAGATTTCATTTTCGTCAATTTTTGATTTCTTGGAAAGTTCAATTCTGAGTTCATCTGTTCGGGTTTTTTTCAGATTTGTTTGGCTGGTAAGTATTCTTTCAAACACACATTTTAGCAATTTTCTATTTTGATAATCTTCGGCTAACTGTCTGGCCCGTTTTAGCTTGGGAGATTTCGAAGATATGAGAGATGATAGTACAAACTCATCTGTTAATCTAACGAATTCATTTAGATTAAAAGATGTAAACCCGAATTCATCATCAGACAACCTTAGCGCTTGAATGAGCATTACCTCTGCAGCACGTACGGTTTTATGAAAATATACTGCCTTGAACATTTGATATCTGGAATGCATCATCGATTCAAAAGAATACAGTGCCGAACGCTCCAATGCAATTTTTTTCTTATGAATTTCAAGTGACTGTGTAATTCTTTTGTGATCTACTTTTGCATGTTCAGCTCCAGTAAAATAGCCATCCCTGAGCAAATAGTCCATCATATCTGCACTCAAAGCTCCCGAAACAATTTCATTCAGATATTGAAATTTTGATTCTCCAAATGCAATCTTTGTTATTAGTTTTTTATCAAATCCAGTTTTGGATAATATATCACCAATTTCAGAGGTTAAGATTATTTTTTTGCCGTAATCCTCATGTGAGATTTTTTTTTCTTGTATTACTTCTTCAAATAGATGAGAAAAGGGTCCGTGACCAATATCATGCAGTAAACCTGCGATGCGCAAGACCTGAACATCATCAGAATTTAGAAGTCCTTTTTCATTTAATGCAAAACCTGCCTGACTGGCAATGTGCATGACTCCCAAAGAATGCTCAAATCTGCTATGCTGGGCTGAGGGATAAGTCAAATGTGCACCAGAAAGCTGCTTTATCCGTCTTAATCTTTGAAAAAGAGGACTGTCAATTATTGGGAGCTCATAGTCATAGACACGAATAAAGTCATGAATCGGATCTATGATGTCCAGATAGTTTTTTTTCATAGGCCCAGCTTTTTTGAGAATGTTTTTAGAATTTCCTCGTGTACTTTTTCCTTAGGTTTTGATGCGTCAATTATTTTCCAATGTTTTTTCTTTGCAGTAGTGCGATAGATTTCAGATATTTTTCTTGAAAATTGTTCATTTTTCTCAAACTTGTCTCTTTTCATAATCTTTCCCTTTTCATTTCGTGGAGATCTTGAAAAAGATTCTTTTTGTGTGACGTCAAGTAAAATTACAAGATCAGCTTTTGGAAGTCCGACATCAAGGTTTTCAAGCCATTTTTGCTTCATGCCGTTTGCTAAACCATAGATCAGGTTTGAATGATAATAGCGATTCATAATTAAAACAGAATTTTTTTCTTGGGCTGCTAATATTTCATCTAATTTTTCCCACCTGTTTGCAGCCAACAAACAATGAATTACTTGGGGTGGAAATTTTCGTTTTCCATCCAGATATTTTCTGATCTCTTTTCCTACAGGGGTTGTGTAATCAGGGAAATGAAATAGCTTGGTCTTGACTTCTCTTTTTTTGAGTGCTTTTTCAAGCAAGATTGACTGGGTTAATTTTCCCGCTTGGTCTCCGCCTTCAATTACAACTATCATGATTATAAAACAAGAGAAATTAATTAATTAAAAGTCTATCAAGACAACAGAAACTGGCATTGACATGTTATGTCATTTGATAAAAATAATCCTAATGAAAACACTACCAATGGATTTTCACTCATAGAATTAGATGGGTTATGATGTATTGATGATTGATCATATGTTTCTTTAATGGCAAGATTTGCCATGAATTCAATAGATCCATATTCAGATAATTTTAATTTTAATTCTTCTTTTTGTTTCGGTAGATTATCTTTAGTTGTCTCAATTCTTTTTCTTACTTCTATTTTAAAATCTTCATTATTTGACATTATATTGTTAAACTGATCATAAAAGAATGCAATTTAAGGATGCAATTGTTTTAAATTTATTTTTATCCTAATTCCTTTCCTATCTTTTGACATTCTTTTTTCCAATAAAGCACATTCTTCTTTTTTGAAATATTCTTTTGTTCCACGTAGGTCTTAAAGTACCGCCCTAAACTATATCCCCATACACGTTGTGCTCCCAACTGAATTTGAACCATCAAACATTTTCCAGTAAATCATGCTTTTCGCTATAATGCTAGTTAGTATCATATTGCGTGCTTAAGGTGGACCAAATTCTGTCAAGATTTATAACCAAAAATTGAGTATACAACACAAAATGGGGCTTGTTAGCGAAGTAATCAAAGAGATTGGAAACAAATCAAGAGAGTTCTATGAATTTGTTTTACCGCCAATTGACATGTATCGCAATGAAGATAACCTCAAAGTAGTAATTGACATTCCAGGATTTAACAAAGATGACATCAAGCTGGTTTTGTGCGAAGACATACTTTCTATCAAGGCTCAAAAAGAAGTCGATGAAAAGAAATCAGAGACATTAATTTCAAATCAAAGACCAAACATTATTGATAAAAAAATCAGACTGCCAATTGACATCAAACAAGGTGAAGAAAAAATCGAATCAGCAAAATATGAAAATGGCATTCTTACATTAATTATTCCCGTAACAAAAAAGGGAAAAAATATCTCAATAGAGTAATAATCTAATATTTTCTAAACAATACAGAAATTCCCATAATAATACCAGAACCAATCATTCCTGTCAAACCAGCAGATTCACTAGACTGAAACAGGATTGCAGAACCTACAAAAATTGCAGAGGCAAAGATGCTTCCTCCGATTAGAACCACTGGCTTTCTTTTTTTCATGTGGAACTGGAATTCGCCCATGAGTTTTTCCATCTCAGGTCCGATTCGTAGTGCAGTGTCAATTGATTTTGAGAAACTATCAAAAGAAATCTTTAGTTCTTTAACATATGCCCCCATAATCAAATTTTCTTCTTCTAAAATATTTTTCAAGACTTTGACAAATTTAAAATCAACATTATGTGTTTTGTATATTCCCTCAATTATTGATGCCATTCTCATGTACAAAGCCAAATTCTTGGGCAATACAAATGGGAATTTGCTCATGGTTTGATTTGCAAGCTCCATCAAACTTTGTACTTCCATTTCATCAGGTTTATCTCCATGCATTGCACGAATAGAAAGTTCAATTCCTTTTTCAATTACTGATCTGTTATGTCCAGGAATCAACATTTGAAGATCGCTCATGGCATTGACAACTCTTGGGGGATTTTTTTCAACTAGTGCAAGATAAAGTCGAATTAGCTTGAATCGTGTCTCATCATTTATCTTTCCAACCATCCCATAGTCATACAAGATGAGCTTTCCCTCATTAGTTACTGCGATATTTCCAGGGTGAGGATCCGCATGAAAAAGTGAATGCTTGAGAAGCATGGTAAAAAAGACCTTATGGACATCAATTACTAGCTGCTCTCTGTCAATTCCCTTCTCGTCTAGGGCCTGAACATCTGTAACTTTGATTCCTGGAAGATATTCCATTGTCAGGACATTTTTTGAAGAATAATCATCAAAAACTGAAGGTACGATTACCTGATTGGTTCCTTTCATATCATTTTTGATTTTTTTAAGATTTTTAGACTCTATAGTATAGTCCATCTCCTCATAGACGGTTTCAATGAATTGAGAAAGCATGGCCTTTGCTGAATAGCGTAAATTTGGATCAACGAATCTTAATGCCAATGGAAGAATTTTTTTTAAAATTTTAAGATCTTGCGCTACAATTTTTTCAATGCCAGGTCTTTTTACTTTGACAACAATTTGCTGGCCAGAGATAGAACCACGATATACTTGACCTATTGATGCACCGGATATGGAATTGGTATCTATCTCATCAAATTTTTCATCAATTGGGCCAAGATCTTTTTCGATTATTGGTTTTACCTGATCAAAAGGAGCAACAGGAACGCTGTCTTGCAGTTTTGCAAGCTCTTCCAGATATGGTTGCGGTAGGATATCAGCTCTTGAAGAAAGCCACTGACCGAGTTTTATGTAGACAGGTCCTAGTGAAATGAATGCATCAAGGGCCTTACGAGCATTTTTTCTGAATTGTTCCAAGTCAATTTCATTTTTCTTTTGATTGATCCAAATTTTCCTGTCTTTGCGTAAAGCCAAAACTGACGGCAAAAGTTTGACCAGTATTTGAATTGTTCTAACAGCAGACACCAGATTTACTCCAAATAACTTTTAATTTTTTTTGTTCCAACATATCCCAGATATCCAGAAATAATTGGGAAAATTATACCTGAAGCTAAAGATGATTTCTTGCTACGAAATTTTTTTGCAATTTGTAAACCAGTAAAGGCTGCACATGTAAGACCAATTAGTACCTCAGGTGCATCATGAACTAAATGTCCCATTGGATTTACTCTTGGATCAACTCTGTCAGTGTGAACTAAAAATTTATCATGATATTCTCTGATGTGTAAATTGCCATAACGGTATTGCTTTTCTGCACCATTTTTTTGCCCAAGAATAGTTTCTTCTGCTTTTTCTAGCATGAATTCACGCAATTCCTTTGGGACCTCAATCTCATCGTCAGGCATGATCGCAAGATCAAGTAATTGCATATAACCTTACGGTCTAGAAAATGCTTCAGCCTAAGACCAAAAACATGTTGTATTTTGGTGACGGCTAGATTGGATTTTGTAAATTAGTATTTATCACTCACTGAGAATTTCTACTAGTCCCTTTTGAGCAAATTTTATTCATTGAATGTATAAAATGAAATATTTTTCAGATGCCGTTTTACGCCAACTGTTGAACATGCAAAAAAGATCTTCAGGATTCCTTTAGTCTGTCTTTTGTAAACATTATGAAACTAATTGAAAAAACTGCCAGCATTGCAATTCCTGTGACATATGCATAGTTTAATCCCACACCAGGATGATCTTGTTGGTGATAGTAATTAATCAAAAACGTTACAACTAACAAAACCACTCCAATGATTGTTAGTTTTTGATGTGTTTCCAACAAAGATAATTTTACCAGTAACTATATGAATTTAGAAGAAGGATAAAAAATAACAGAACTGATTTGATAAAATTCTATCTTTGATAATAAAAAGACAAAACATATCTTGATCAGGAAAACAAATTATTGTAATTTCTTTAGGAAAAGACAGGATTCTCAGAAACAAAAAGCATTATCTCAAGTATCAGATTCCATCTGAGACAGCTTTTGGATTATTTGCTCAAGCTCTTTTGTGTTATCGTCAATCACCTGTTTTATTATTGAGATTTCTTCATTAATTTGTTCAAGATGAACATCATCGGAATTTTTGATGCTTTCCTCTAGATCTTTTAGAACTTGTTGATTGTATTGATTGATTTTTTCCAGCTCGTTTTTGTATTTTTCTAACTTTTCATATTGGCTGGAAATTTCGGGAATTTCATCATAGTTTTGATTTGTTATAAAACCCAAAGAGATCACTGTACCTCCCACTGTCAAAACTACAATCAAAATAATTATGCTTGGTCTCAATTCAGTATCTTCATTTCTTTTTTTCAGATTTAAGATTTAGCATCTAATTTGTCTGTACTACTTTCTTTTTACGCCTGCGAATAACGTAAATTCCAACGCCTATTGCCACAATGATTGGAATGATTATCATGGTTGGGTCAGATTCAGATTCGTCATCATTTGATGGTTCTTCAACAAATATTGTTACATCATGTGGTAAAAAGATCTCATCTCTAATACCGTCTTTGTATCTTACAGTGATAGTGATATCATGTTCTCCATATTTTGGTTCATCATCAAATTCGATTGGAATGTTAAATGGAACAGGGGCATCAATTTCAATTTCATCAATGAATTGTGTGTTTGATTTGATATTGGAATCCCCGCGAGGCTCAACAGTTACAAAACCAAATAGTCCGTCTTCGTTTCCTTCATTGATTATTTCTCCAATTACCATTTGTGTTCCAGATAATTCAATGACATCAATATTATATACAGATAAGTCAATGAGGCCTTTAACATAGAAATCAGCGATTCGTGAAATAGTATGCTTATCACCATGCGCATTGAAATATGTTATTTCAATGGGTGCGCGAAGTGTATCACCTTTCAGAGATTCTGGTACGTATACATCAAGTTCAACAAGTTTTTTTGATTTTGGATCAATTTCGCCAATCTCCCAATCAGTATTCAAAATCACAACATTCTCAACATTAGTGATAGATTGAGTTGTTGATGCTCTTTCACTTTGTGTATTTTGTAGTCCAATATTTACACTTGAAATTGGTGCAGTTCCATCATTTGAAATTTCAATTGTTACGTGATTTGTCTGTAAAGATGTAAGAAATGGATTCAGTGCACGTACGTTTACGACGCTTTCTCCAGTTATTTTAAAATCAAAATCCTCAAACGCGGTACGAACTCCAGATTCACGTAACCGTGAATAATCAACTTTGACAGTACCAGGATATTGCTGAATTCTGACTCCGTCATCTATATCAACAAAAAATGTTAAATGGAAATTTTCTCCAGCAAGTGAATTTGAATTTGCATCTGCATGGATTAAAGAACCAGGTCCATCTGAGGCTGAAAATCCAAGAGGCAGAGACAGTTGTCCTCGTATTCCTGTAATATCTTGAGTTCCGACATTTGCCATTACTACGGTAAATGGTACATTTTTGTCTCCTGCATCAATCTCAAATTTTTCATCGATTGTTCCAAAGTAGGCATCAAGGAATTTGACATCTCCAAAGTCTCTTTCAAAAGGAGAATTACCAAACCCTCCAGAAGTGATTTGTGCATAAGAATTATCAAAAATAAGTGGAGAGAATCCAATTACAAATAATGACAGCAATAGTTTTACATTCATTATACTAAAACCTCCATTTCAGAAGAAGTGGGATTTCCCTCAAATGCTTTACCATCTATTATTGTAATCACCTTATCTACTTCCCCAAAGTGCTGTCTATCGTGTGTAACTATGATGAATGTTTGATTGAGTTTTTTTGCCATCGATTTCATTAGTTGAACGATTGTTTCTGAGGTTACAGAATCAAGATTACCAGTAGGTTCATCAGCTAAAACAATTGAAGGTCTGTTGATTAAGCCTCTTGCGATTGCAACTCTTTGAGCTTGCCCACCTGAAATCTTGTTTGCACGTTTGTTAATTTGGTCTTCAAGCCCAACTGCTTTTAGTAAATCCCTAGCTTCTTTTTCAGCAATACCATCAGTCCCTCCAATTTGTCTGGGTAACAATACGTTTTCTAAAACAGAAAGATCAGTAAGTAAATTAGAAAATTGAAAGATAAATCCGAGTTTTTTATTTCTAAATGAAGAGATTTGATCGTCATTCAGTGTTGTGGTATCAACTCCATCAATGAAGATCTTTCCACTCGATGGATGATCCAACAATCCAATCATGTTAAGTAATGTGGATTTTCCAGAGCCTGAACTTCCCACAATTAAAACAATTTGGCCCTGCTCAACTGAAAATGATGCATTATCAAGGGCCTTGACTTTGCTATCACCTTCTCCGTAAATCTTGCTAACATTGGTGATTTCAAGTACTTTAGACAGTTCTCATCGCCTCCACAGGTAATAGCTTTGTAGCCCTATACGAGGGATACAAAGATGCAATTATTGCTAAAATAAATGAAGTCAAGGCTGTTTGAATTATTTTGACCCAATCAAAACTCACTTCTAAAGCTAAACTGTTATTCCAAGACATCTTTGTCTCTTTTGCATAAAATGTATATCCCAAACCTACACCAGTTCCTACACCAGCACCAATTGCTCCAATTATCATTCCTTGAAAAATAAAAA
>JAOUAE010000044.1 GCA_029861085.1 Candidatus Nitrosopumilus sp.
CTTTGATTTTTTTAAATTCTTGTTGAAATAATCCAACCAGATTACGACATGCTCGTAATCTTTCATTTTATTCCTTTAGTAAAATTGCGTTAACTATTCCGTTTTGTCCTGGTTTTGAAACTACTCTACATTTACCTTCTTGTGTTTCAAGAATTGCACCTTTAGTAATTATCCCACGTCTTTTGTAATCATTGTTTGTAGCGTTTTCTAATACTTTGATAATTTTTGATTTCTTCACTTTGCTTTCTCCTGTTGATAAATTAACAAAATCAATTGATTTTAAAGCTGTTTTTTTATTATTTCCACGAACTCTTCTTGTTATAGTAATCTGAGCGCCGTTTGTTGGCTCATTAGGATATCTATCAGTTTCATATTTCCTTCTAATTCTGAGTGGAATTCTTCTTCCTCCAGTTATTTTACTGGTTGATAAATTCTCTACTGACTTTCTCACGAAATAATGTGCGAATTACTCTAATTTATACAAAACGCAAAAAATTAGCCGTGAGTTAAAATTCTATTTAGTTTAGTTTTGTAACCATTTGTTTGGAGTTTGGAGTTTGTTTGGCGCTTGCGGTTTTTCTTACTTTGGAGAATAACCTTTGTTTTAGATCTTCTGTATCCCCTTGAATGCCAAAATATTTTTGAAATTTTTCAGTTGTTGTGTAAATTTTCATTCTTCCTACATTTTGATGGCTGATGTAATCTAACTGTCGTAATTCTTTTAGATGTGAATAGACTCCTGAACCTCTTGTTTCAACAAGCTGTTTTGATGAAATAGGTTGCATGTATGCAATGTATGATAGTGTCTTAAGTGTGGCATTTGGCAGAACTGGTTTTGAAGCATATCTTTTAACTGTGGAGCTGTATTCTGGTTTTAATTGCATTACATATGATCCGTCTGGGAGCACCACTATTTCTAATGCCTTGAATGCCGTCTTTGTTTTTTTCATAATGGTTCCAAGCAATTCTAATGTTTTTGTTCTGGATTCTGTGCCTGATGCCCTTACTATGTTTTCAATTCTAAGGGGCCTGCCTGATGAATACAGGGCAGCTTCAATTCTTGCTGTTGCCTCATCTAAATTACTAATTTTAACCAATTATTATTATCTCCTCTAAATTATAGTTAAAGAAACTTTTTTCTTATTTCTGATCAATTTGTTAACTCTTCTTTAATTACGATGATTTTAATGTCATCCTCTATTTGTTCAAGATCTACTTTTTGGTCTCTTGCTAAAAACAATGCTGCAAAAAAGCATCTGATTGAATCTACCTGATCAAGTTCTGCAATGATATCTTGTAATAATCCAAATCCTGCTGACATAATTTTTTTCATTATCAAGTCTTCATATTTCCCAATAATGCTTTCAAGTGAAATGAAAAATTCTTGAAAATCTGGAGCTTCAATTGGTTCTATTTGTAATTGGTTATTTCTTCTTGATTGAGGATTTGCAATTGTCCCGATAAGATTTTGTAACAAACCTAACAAATCATCTAATGAGACAGGATATGTAGATTCATGTCTGTATGGAATATCGATTAATTCAATATCTACATCTGTTCTTTGATGCATTGGTTTTTTTTCCATTGCTGCTTTTTGTAATGCAAAAATACTTTCAACTTTCATTCTGTATATTAATGAGGATGATAACGCTGCCATTCCTGCTACCTTGAGATCTTTCTTACCTGTTTTTTCGAGAATTTTTATTAGTAAATTCAAAATTTGAATCAGATCAATATCCCAAACATCTTTTTTGATAACTGATGATGGGCTAAATAGAATGTTTACTGGTTCTTGAGAAATGCTGTTGGGGGTTTGGGTTTCATTCACATTATGATTTCATGCCTGTTTAATAATATCTAGGGGCTCTATTTTTCTCTCACTTTCAGTCAACTCTTATATTGTTAATCCAAAAAGTAACACTATGAAATCTGCCCGAATCACAGCTCCTAGTGAACCCCTTAAAATCTCTGAATCTGAAACACCAAAACCTCAAGGTACCCAGGTTTTAGTTAAGGTAAAATCTGTGGGTGTTTGTCATAGCGATTTACATCTATGGGAAGGCGGATATGATCTTGGTGATGGTGAATTTATGAAAGTAACTGATAGAGGAGTAAAATATCCTGTTACTCCTGGACATGAAATTGTCGGCACTGTTGAAGAAATTGGTGATGCTGTTTCTGACGTGTCAAAAGGAGATGACATTTTAGTTTTCCCATGGATTGGCTGTGGCGAATGCCCTGCATGTAAAGTGGGAAATGAAAATCTATGTGATGCCCCAAGATCAATGGGCGTTTTTCAAGATGGTGGTTATTCTGATTATGCTTTAATTCCCAATTCTAAATATCTAGCAAAACTTGATGGTGTAGATCCAGATGCTGCCACTTCTCTTGCTTGCTCTGGGCTTACTGCATACACCGCAATCAAAAAAGCAAATGAAAACTCTCCAGAATTTATTGTTATTGTTGGTGCTGGTGGTTTGGGATTGATGGGAGTGCAAATTGCTAATGCAATTACCAATGCTAAAATCATTTGTGTTGATTTGGATGATGCAAAATTAGATACTGCAAAAGAGATGGGCGCTGATTACACGGTTAATTCTAAAGATCCTGAAACGTCTCAAAAAATTATGTCGATTTGTAATGGTAAAGGTGCAGATAGTGTTGTAGACTTTGTAAATGCTCCGCCTACTGCCAAACTTGACTTTGCAATTCTTCGAAAGAGGGGCAACTTGGTTCTTGTTGGTTTGTTTGGAGGCTCTATCGAATTGTCTCTTGTAACAATTCCATTAAAGTCCATTATTATTCAAGGTGCGTACACTGGAAATTATAATGACATGGTTGAACTACTTGCTCTTGCAAGAAAAGGAACAATTAATCCAGTAATTTCTAAACGATATTCTCTTGATGAATCCAATACTGCCCTGGAAGATCTTAAGGCACGAAAAATAATTGGTCGTGCTGTGATAAACCCTTAATTGGATTTATCCCTACAAAGTTTTATCCCCTAAAAAATTGAAGTGATCTTATTGGATTAAACAATCCACTGTCTGCCCACCATTTTCGTATCTCAAGAATAAGATGAATCTATAAAAAAATCATAACTTTTAAAATTTGATTTATTGTGTGTGTTGACAGGTAATTGTAAAATTAGAGACAGAAAAAATCTCTAAATGAAATATGTACCACAAATAAGTATGTCTACGTTTATTCAAAAATCCTTTACTCTTAATGACAATAAAAAAAGTAATAGATATTGCATATCTCAAATATTTTTTATTTTGCCAAAAACAATGAATGTTTACCTCTCAACTTAATCCTCTAAAATCCACCCTGACTTCATTATTTCTTGATCTTCTACATCGCCTATGTTTGTAGCAAATCTCCAGATAGTTGATACATCTGGTATCATTTTTTCTTTAATCTTTAGAAGCGATTCAATCTCTGAATTTAGATTTTGATCTGCATTTCCATGTTCTTTACAAAATTTACATTTTTGATCGAGTGTTATTGGTTCAGATTCAATTAATGGATAAGCCATACATGCAAGGGGTCTTTCTTTGTAAATTTCACATGGAAATCCACCATGGGGGGATTTATTTCCACTATTTGTGTCTAAGAATGGACACGTGTTTCCATTTTTTTCAGCCCCCATCAATTGATATGCTAAAATTTTTGTTGGACCCGAATTCTTGTTTTCAGAAATCCCAATTCTTGGCAAAATTTTAATTTTTAATCTATTTTCTCTTGCTAGCTTCTCAATTCTTTCCCTTTCTTCTGGAAGTATTAGTACTCCTATTTTACCAAATTTTTTGTTTGGATAATATTCCCTTTCAATGCAACATTGAGAGCAATCTTCTATGCATCCAAATTCCATATTTTTTTTTCACAATGATGGATAAAATCTCTTGTGTATGGCCTTTTTTTTAATTTTATTTTTTTTATAAAACCCCACCAGTTATATGCTCAATACGGTAAAATGCTTTATGGGTAAGCGTCAAGTAAAAAATGAAAGTGCTCTTAAAGAAATTCGATTACCTGAAGAGGGTGAACTGTTTGGTCGTGTGTTAAAAATGATGGGCGGTGAAAATGTCATGATTAAATGTGCTGATAATGTTACTCGCAGAGGCAGGATTAGAGGAAAACTAAAGAGAAGAGTTTGGATAAGGGATAATGATATTGTGATTATTGCCCCTTGGGATTTTAAAGAAAGTGAACGTGGTGATATTGTTTGGAGGTTTACACTCCCTCAAGTGCAATGGTTAAAGGATAATAATCATATTGCTAAAGATTTTTAGTGTTTTTTTATCTTGGAATTAATCTATTTTTGATGCTTTAGTTAATATAGTGAGTTGTTCGTTTGAAAATCAAATGGAACAAGGCACCGTAAAATGGTTTAACCGTACCAAAGGCTTTGGTTTTATCGAGAGAGAAGGTGGAGACGATCTGTTTGTTCACAAATCAGATGTTGACGGATTCATCAATGAAGGAGATAAAGTCGAGTTTGAAGTAGGCGAAGGTCAAAAAGGACCAGCAGCTCAAAAAGTTAAAAAATCAGCATAGGCAATAATTTTTTATTTAAGATCTCATCTTTGTTTTCTTAAACCAGTCTATCTTTTTATTATTTTTAAAATTATTTTTTACGTACAAAAATTTGTGGTCCCAAGCGACGGAATTGAACCATCGACAACCCGGTTTCTGTATGCCTGATTTGCTGTTTTTCGGTCAGCCATCTAAAGCCAACAACTACAGCCGGGAGCTCTACCAGGCTGAGCTAGCTTGGGACAAAAAAACGAAGATTTCTGCTATTAAAAAACTATCGTAGATGATTTTCATAACCAACGGTTATAATCTTTATAGGCATAAATAGTCTGAATAAGTTTTGAAATTTATTGTCTGAACTATCTCTCTCTTATTCGGGATATGTTTGTGTACCGTATTTGCATACTCCTGAATCTGCCAAACTTAAAGAATATTTAATCAATTCAAAAAATATTAAAAAACTATTTTTTGTTACAGGAACATTTTCTAGTGAAAGTAAACCTTATTTTTCTGATTCTACAAATCACTATATTTTAGCTAAATTCAAAGATAATGCACAGATATCAAAAGATCTTGCTGTTTACAATCAAGACAAAACATCTTTTGTGTTTAATGTCAATGATGATCTTTTTCAAAGAGAAGTTCAAGGTGAAACAAACTTTGTTTCAGTGTATTATTTGGAATATGGAGATGATGTTGAAGATTTACAAGAAGTTGCAAACCTTTTGTTAAAAAGAGATAAAATTGAGATTGCATGGCTAGGTCATATGAATACATTTTGCTTAAATCCTGCAAAATTCACATTTCCATATTCTGCAAATCTAGTAATAATTGAAGTTGCAAGTCAAAAAAGTTATCAAAGTCTCAAAAAATACTGTGATCAAACAAGACGTGATGTTAACCGAAAAGGATTGTCGATGACTAATTTGATGAGTCTTTCAATTCTTGATCAACTAAAGTAGATCAATCAAAGTTTCTATATGCAAGGCAAATGATTTGCATGAACAAATGATTAGTGTTGGTTAAATGTAAAAATCACATCATAATCTTATGCATTGGCGCATTAGTGATAATTTGCCAGAACCTAACTTCTCTAAAATCAATGGGTTCATCCGTGCCATGGAGTTTTCATTAGCATCATTGCTTTTTCTCTCGTTCTAACAACTACGAGAAAATATTTGATCTATCTTTTACACTAATTTCTGGTATATTGGATCAATACATTGCAGTCTATTCTTATTTGGAATAAAATATACTAAGATGGCACATTTTTTCTACTCGGTTCATGTGTGTAAACGTTAAATATTCGAGCAAAAACTGTTTTTTTATGAGCAAACCTTCTGATCTTGGTTCTTTGAAAATAGGATCATACATTCTATTGCCACATTCTGATCAACCAAGTGGAGAGCCATGCAGAATTGTAGAATATGATACATCAAAACCTGGTAAACACGGTGCTGCAAAAGCAAGGATTGTCGGAGAAGGTATTTTTGATGGTCAAAAAAGACCTCATGTAGGTCCAGTGAGCATGCAAATTCATATTCCAATGATCAACAAAAAAGTGGGCCAAATAATTTCAATTAATGGCGATGTCGTACAACTCATGGATTCTGAAACATTTGAAACCTTAGATGTAAGTATGATTGATGATGAAGTTAAAGGAAAATTGGAAAACGGACAAAATGTGGAGTACTGGGTTGTAATGGATAAAACTAAAATCATGCGCGTTAAGAACTAATGCGGATGCTGATGATGAGCGGAAAAGCCGTCTGATTTATGATGATGATTATGAGTATTGAGGCATCTCTTTCAATTAATTTCAAAAGTTTGTTGGATTAAACATTTTTTGGATTATGAAGCTAGCTTCTCTTTTTTCAGGTGGCAAAGATAGTACTTATGCTATCTATGTGGTACAAAAACAAGGTCATGATATTGCATGCCTTTTGAGCGTTTTTCCAAACTCTGATGAAAGTCATCTGTTACATCATCCAAATATGGCCTGGACAAAATTACAATCAGAATCTATGAATATTCCACAATTATTAATTTCATCTGATTCCGATAACACTGATGAAGAACTATCAAAACTTGAAATATTGTTGCAAAAGGCAAAAGAACAATTTGATATTGAAGGGGTAGTTCATGGTGGAATTAAAAGTAATTTTCAAAAAGACAAATTTGAAACTCTCTGTTCTAAATTAAATTTGATTGTAGTTGCACCATTATGGGGAATTGAATCACAACAATACATGAATGATTTACTTTATTCAAAATTTGAATTCATAATGACAGTTATTTCCTCTGATGGACTTGATGATTCCTGGCTTGGAAAATTGATCTCCAAGTCTGATGTTGATATTTTAAAACGTCTATCTAAAAAATTTGGATTCAACTTAAACTTTGAAGGAGGCGAGGCAGAAACATTTGTAATTAACTGTCCTCTTTTCAAAAATTCCATTAAAATTAATAAATTTGAAAAAATTTGGGATGGATATAGAGGAAGGTTTGAAATAGTGGATGCGGGGTTGAATTACAATGCTTGATGGTCTTAAGACTAGTCTAGGTGATGCAATCAAAAAAATTGTAAAATCTTCTGGTGTGGATGAGGAGCTTATCAAAGAATTATCTAAGAATGTTCAAAGAGCATTATTGCAATCTGATGTTAATGTACGCCTAGTTCTTGAAATTACAAAACATTTGGAAGAACGTGCATTAAATGAGACTCCTCCTCCTGGTCTTTCACGTAAAGATCACATAGTTAAGATCCTATATGATGAACTTTCAAAATTACTTGGAAATGAGTCCGAATTTGATTTTAAACCTGGAAAACAAAATAAGATAATTTTACTTGGAATTCAAGGTAGCGGTAAAACTACCGTGGCATCAAAACTTGCCAAATTTTTAACTCGACAAGGATACAAAGTCGGTGTTGTAGGTGCAGACACCTATAGGCCTGGTGCATTAGTTCAACTCAAAACAATGTGTGAAAAATGTAATGTAGAAGTATATGGTGACGAAAATAATAAGGATTCTCCTAGTATTGTAAAAAACGGACTAAAACATTTTGCAGGTCAACCATTAGATGTTATTTTAATTGATACGGCTGGTCGTCACAAAGAAGAACAAGATTTGCTTGAGGAAATGGCTAGAATTAATAAAGTTGCAGATCCTGATCTAGCATTACTTGTAATTGATGGAACAATTGGACAGCAATGCTTCAATCAAGCAGAAGCATTTCATAAAACCATCCCCGTTGGTGGTGTGATCATTACAAAATTGGATAGCTCTGCAAAAGGTGGTGGTGCACTTGCAGCATCTGCAGCTACTGGTGCACAAATAATGTACATAGGAACTGGTGAACGAATTGACGATTTAGAGAAATTTTCTCCAACACGATTTGTAGGACGATTACTTGGAATGGGTGATGTTCAAGCAGTCTTGGATTTGGCTAAACGATTAGAAAATGAGGGGGATGATGTTAGGATGAAGAGAATTTCTAGTGGAAAAATGAATATGGATGATTTCTTTTATCAGTTAGAAGAGGTGACAAAAGTTGGTTCCTTACAAGGCCTTCTTGATAGTATGCCTGGTCTTTCTGGAATGGTAAAAAATGATCAAGTAGATCAAATGGAAGGCAGAGTTTCAAAATGGCGGTACATAATTCAAAGTATGACCAAAGATGAAAAAGCAGATCCTGATTTGTTGAATTCATCAAGAATTAAAAGAATATCTCGTGGATCTGGTTGGCCTGAAGGTGAAGTTAAAGAGCTTATCAAAAATTACAAAAACTCTAAGAATATGATGAAGGCCTCCAAAGGACGTCAAATGCAAGGTACTCTTAGAAAAATGGGCTTGGGATAGTTTTTCACATAAATTCCCCTCTAGTATGTCTGACTATCAAAAAATTATTCCTGTAGCAAATAAAATTATAAAAAAATATGATTTATGTTATTATTGTTTGGGGAGGTTGTTTTCAAAACAATTGCATCTTTCATCAAACAAACTTCTTGGCAAAAAACTAAAGAAAAATAAAAACTTGACACAAAAGTGCTACATCTGTAAAAATTTATTTGATAATCTAAACCATTTTCTAAAATTAATGCTTGATGCCTCGTCAAATTATTTGTATACATCATTTAGTGTAGGTGCAATGATCAAACCGTCCATTGTTGATAGAGATGATTATATTCGATCTCAATACAAACTAAGAGGAATTGATAGCATAAAGACTGACATTACAAAAGAATTAGGGCGGTCTTTTTCAAGGAAAACAAAAAAAACTATTGATCATCTTGATCCTGAAATCACTTTTACATTAAATTTAAAAGACGAATCATGTCAATTACGATCAAAATCGATTACTTTTTCTGGAAGATATGTTAAAACTTTGAGAGGATTACCACAAAAACAAAAATCATGTGATAACTGTTTTGGAAAAGGATGCAGAACTTGTAA
>JAOUAE010000004.1 GCA_029861085.1 Candidatus Nitrosopumilus sp.
TGTTCCTTTAATTTCGGAATTTGGATGAATGTCTATTGAATTTAGTTTGAATTCTATGTCTTTCACAAAAATTTTACTTCCAAATTAGAATAATAATTTTGTTAAGTGGGCCCAAAGGTTCCCGTTTTCTCCAGTATTCGAAACCTCTAATTTTATTGATTTTTTCAAGGCTTCAGCAACATTACAGTCACCATATTTTATATTAGTTTAGCTTTTACGGCTAGCTAGACATTATCAAGATTTTACCAAAATCAAAATGGTAATCCTAACTGTTTATTACATGCTGAAAAATCTTTAGTAATTTAGAAATAAGTCTCATGAAGAGGTCAGACAATACATACTTGAAAAGAAGGGAATTGGCATTGGAAGTAATGTAAATGCAATTCATGTTGCAGCAATAGCTATCATTGCTCTTGTTGCAATTACAAGCCTACTATGGATTGAAAAATTGGTAAACTGGCACAACAAAAGAAAGGAATGAATCCGGATCTTAAGACCAACAACGGTTAGTTGCTTGGTGAGAGTCCCAATTGTACATGATTAACCAGAAATAATATTTAGATCATTCTGAGGAATCATAATATTCTCTTTTAAGCAAACTTTACAATTGTTAGTTTAGGATTCTGCGGGTAGGAGTCATCTAACCGTTAACCGACCATAACTGTCCAAAGGGATGGGACAACTTTTTCCCATCCTTTCAGATTATCTTTTATTAATCATAAATTGATACAAATCCACTGAGGAATAAGATGAATGAATCATTCGTGTTGCTTTTATTCATATTTCACAATACTGTATCATGAGCAATCAAGATAATCAAAACAAATCAAGTTGGGAAGAAATTCAAGGACTGTCCTGGATTTTTTACGAGGACTAGATGTTATCTACAAAATGTTCAATGTAACTATTTTTTTGATATTTTTTATCAATTCGATGTAACGAACTATCAATTCGGAGATAACAAAATACCAATTCGGTTTTGGAGATTATCAATTCGGTAAAATGTTCCAAAACTTTTCGATAGTTTGATCGATGATGTCTATCAATTCGGAGATTTTCTCAAAACTATTGAAAAATATCCCATGAAGAATTTGATCGAATATATGGGTTTGAAATAATCTTGTAAATTCTACAAATAATACGAATTTATCACTACAACAATTTGGAAAAATTAGAATGACCTAATTAGGTAAATCTAATTTTCGTATTATTTTTAAACCACATCACATATTATGTCTCATGGAAAACAAACACTGTAAAATTTGTTCTTCTAAGTTAGAGATAGAAAACAAGTGCAAATTCTGTAATGAACCAACAAGACTGTTTTGTCATACTTGCGGAATAATGGTAGAAAAAACAATGCACCCAGCATGTATGGTGATTGATGTTAACAACATGGTTCTAAAATCACAGATGCACTAAACCCTATTTTTTATCTTGATTCTACAAAAATCACGTCGACAAGATCATTGTTGCTTCTTTTGGTAACTGTGTCTCTATTTGCATTATGAACATTCTGAAGATGTGCCTTTCTTGTTTTTATATCATATTTTCTGCATAACCTACAAAAATACGTCACCTGTCTTTCTGATTTTGGTTTTGCTTGGATCTTGTCATACTCAAGAATTTGAGATTGCATGATTGCAATGATGTTTCTTGGAATATTTTAATATTGTCATATATGGGACATTATGTAATTTATAGATGATTTCTGAGAAATATTTATATTTTGTAAACTGCATTATGTATATTCGGTGATAACAAATGTGGTTTGATGACCAATTCGAAAATACATTTCGAAGAATGTCGAATCGATTTTTTAACACGGGTGACATCTTTGAAAATTCAAATGGAGACCAAGTCTATACTTACGGTCCCTATTACTACGGCTATCAGATGACCGTAGGGCCTGATGGCAAGCCCCAAGTAAAAGAATGGGGAAACGTTAGGCCGACAAGTTCGTCAGGGCTGACCAGTCTTGATGGTGCAAGAGAGCCTTTTGTAGATGAGACTCTAAACGAAAAAGAAAAGACGCTACAACTGGTCACTGAAATGCCAGGTATTGAAAAGTCCGACATACAAGTAAATGTATCTGACGGGATTGTCTCAATATCTGCAGAACATGATGACAAAAAATACAGTGCCAAGATTCCACTAAAATACAAAGTGGATGAAAACTCTGCAAAAGCAAAATACACAAACGGAATACTGGAGCTGACATTTGCACTTGCCGAAGAGAAACCTCAAGGTAAGTTAGTGTCAGTAGAATGATTACGGGGAGAGTAAAGGATGAATACTAATTCATCACTCAGACAGATCAAGCAATCTGTCAAGACTTCTGTACAAAGAATTTCTTCAGAATGTGAAGAAGTTATTTCCAAATGGAAGTTTGGCGGGAAAAATTTTCCCTGAGGTGAAAAAATGCCAGATACATTATGTAGACGATGTGGGAGAGAATTGGATGTAGCAAAGAAATGTTTTCATTGCAAACATCCAATTCAACTAGCTTGTACACAATGCACAAAACCAACCGAAGTCAGATTCCACAGTCAATGCATGTACAATGAGGAGATGCTATGCCATACAGCCATTACTCTGACATAAGCCATAGAACACCTGATTCAGACATGTGGGGAGATCTTTTCTCCCTACATGTCCAAACTTTTGTGAATCTCTGTCATAGATGTTGGTCAAGCAATGCATCTGCATATTTGACTGAATCATGTGAAATACTGCGTAACAGATGCCATGGAGGTAACTCCAGATGAATATCAAAATTCTCAAAATTGCTTTGGGAATTCCAATTATCATTTTAACCGCAATAACCCTGGGTATTGTTTTAGATGTCATGTACACTGATACACTCACTCCAATACATTCAATCAATTCAGAATCTGAAGACATTTTAAGAAATGATGAATCTGAAACAATTGCAAATAATTTGTATTCAGGTCCATTTGCAATTTTGGAAGGTTCCTATGATATTGATGATACTTTATTTCTTATTGGAAGTGAAATTCCCTTGGATTCAAAGGGTGAGATCGTATTCATTCGGCCTGATGGCGAGATTCATCATAAGTATCCTTTTGATGGTTCAAAAAGTGCAGTAAACCACTACTTTACTCCTGTATCTTCAAGTGACTTGGAAGAATGTCCAAAATGTGGATTCATTGGAACTTGGATAATTTCTTTTGAATCCGAGTATGGATCTTTGTATGCACCAATCAGTTTTAAAGTGATAAAAGAAAATTTCGAAAAGGAGGAATACGATGAACCAAGAAATTGAATCATTAACAAGTAAGGCCAAAGAATTTTCCATAATCATTCAAACATTACACCAAGAAATATCTACAATTATCGTGGGCCAGGACAAAATCATTGAAAAATTACTTGTGGCATTATTATCTGGAGGACATGTTTTACTTGAAGGAGTTCCAGGGTTGGCCAAAACATTGCTCATCCAAACATTGTCTGATTGCATTGATTCAAAATTTGTAAGGCTTCAATTCACACCAGATCTTTTACCTGCAGACATTACAGGAACAAAGATCTATGAGCATGATTCTGCTTCATTTCAGACAATAAAGGGCCCGATTTTTTCTAATTTCATACTTGCAGATGAAATTAATCGTGCTCCTCCAAAGGTACAGTCAGCACTGCTGGAGGCCATGCAAGAAAACCAAGTAAGCATTCAAGGAGAAACGTACCAATTAAAAAAACCATTTTTTGTAATGGCAACTCAAAACCCTGTTGAATCAGAAGGGACTTACAAGCTTCCAGAGGCACAAGTAGATCGTTTCATGTTCAAATTATTGATTTCATATCCAAACAAAGAGCAAGAATCAGAGATAATTCAAAGATTCACTGAGGGTATTTCACACAAAGCAGTAAAGATTCTCTCTGATGATAAACTATTGGAAATACAGGACTTTGTACCAAAAATTTATGCAGATGAAAAAATTCGAAATTACATAACTGAGATTATTGATGCGACAAGATTCCCGGATAATTATGATCTTTCACTGTCTGAACAAATTGAATATGGTGCATCACCTAGAGCGTCAATTTGGTTAACCATATCTGCAAAAGCAAATGCCCTTTTGCACGGAAGGGGATATGTTATTCCAAAGGATGTTCAAGATGTAGTTTATGATATTTTGCGACATAGGATTATTTTGACTTATGAAGCAGAGTCAGAAGAAATCACAACAGATGACATTATACAAAAAATTCTGGAGAAAATCAAAGTACCATAAACATACAATACTTTTCGGTGAAAAATATGTCTCAAACAAAAGAAATTCTAAAAAAAATCAAAAAATTAGATATTAAAACAAAGCAACTAGTTGATGGCATTGTTTCCGGCAACTATAACTCAATTTTCAAAGGACAGGGAATTGAGTTCTCAGAGATTAGAGACTACAGAGCAGGTGATGACATACGGACAATAGACTGGAAGGTGACTGCCAGATTCAATCACCCCTACATCAAAGAGTTCATCGAGGAAAGGGATTTGCAAGTTTATTTTGTCATCGATGTATCGAGTTCTGGAAACTTTGGTACAAGTATCTCAAAACAAGAAAAATCATTTGAAATTATCGCCAGTCTCATGTTTGCAGCACTTAGAAATAATGACGGTGTGGGGGTCTTTTTGATTACTGATGGCATGGAAAAATTCATTCCTGCAAAAAAGGGCCGAAAACATATTTTACGATTATTGAATATTATCACCACCTTTACGTCTAATTCCTCAAAAACCAACCTGAAAAAACCACTTGAGCAGGTATCAAAAACCATTAAAAGAAAAAGCATTGTTTTTGTAATTTCTGACTTTATTGACACGAGTGAATATATGAAACCACTCAAAGTACTACGAAAACACCATGATGTAGTTGCTTTGAGGATTGTTGATCCAAGAGAAAGAGAAATACCGGACGTGGGGATGATCGAATTGGAAGATGATGAGACAGGAGAGCAGATTCTCGTGGATACATCTGATGAAGAATTTAGAAATTCATATTCTAGATTAATTGCTGAAAATGATACACGATTTCTAACAAGTATGATGAAAAATAAAGTTGACACAATTTCATTGTCAACTGATCAAAATTATTCTACATCTCTGAAAAAATTCTTTAAAAAAAGGAATAGGTGAAAATGGCAGGATTTGATAATCAGTTTATTCTCCTTTTTCTTTTACTTGTACCTGGATTATTCTATCTATACAACAGGATTCTTGCAAAAAAGAAAAAATCTGCAATTCAATTCAGTAACTTATCTTACATCAAATCAGCAATGGGGGACAAGAAGAAAACCAAGCGTGATTCTTTGCTGTTTTACATATCAATTGGAATTATCGCATTGATGATAATTGGATTTGCAGATCCTCACATTCCGTTAGAGCAAACAAAGGAAGGAGTCAATGTTGTTCTAGTTATCGATGTTTCGGGAAGTATGCAGGCAGAGGACTATCCTCCCAATCGACTGGAATCTGCTAAAAAATCAGCTGAGATATTGCTTGATTCCCTCCAACCAAAAGACAATGCAGGAATCGTGACTTTTGAGACAGGAGCTACCACTGCAGCATATCTTAGTCCATACAAAGACAAGGTGATAGAAAAACTCAGAGACATTCTGCCACGAGATGGTAAAACTGCAATCGGAGACGGATTGAGTCTTGGTATTGATATGGCAACATCCGTTCCAAATAAGCAAAAAGTGGTCATTTTACTCAGCGACGGTGTCAGCAATGCAGGGGTAATAACTCCTAGAGAGGCAATTGCATTTGCCAAATCAAATGACATTCAAGTTTACGCTATCGGATTGGGTTCTGAAAACAAAGTGGTATTGGGATATGACTTTTTTGGAAGGGCTCAATACGCGGAGCTAGATGAGATAACACTCAAAGCAATTGCCGAGAATACAGGTGGCAAATATTTCAAATCAATAGACTCCGAGACCCTTGAAAACATCTACAAAAACATCAGCAAGGACATCAAACGTGAACAGGAGGACACCAGCATAAAAGACTGGTTCTTTATGGCCTCCCTTGGGTTGTTTTTGGTACAAATCTACATGAGATACGGAAAGGGGAGAATTATCCAATGAACAAATCCATCTTCCTTCTTTTATTGTTGATCATACCATTTCAAGCTGTATTTGCTGAAGATCTTGTAATGTATGTTGATCAGTTTGAATATTATTTCCAGGTCGGAGAAAATGCCGTTATTCCTTTAGAGATAAAAAATGACCATGGACGACAAATATCCGGCATGTTGCAATATACAATCACCCAACAAGTAATTCAGGCAAATACACAATTTTCAAGCTCTAACACTCAAGCATCTACATTTAGCATTAATGATGGAGATCAAATAGTTTCATTAGATTTTGGAACCAGCAGCTCACCTTCTACTCTTACAGTGAATTTGAATTTTATCTATGATGATGGTGCTAACCAGATGAATGTCTCCTTTGATCCCATAACAATTTATTTCGTTTCAGATGAATCTCAAAAAAATAATGTAGAAAATAGAATGCAAAGCTCGTCTCAACAAGGATCACCTTCTCAGAACAATCCTTCGAGTCAGCAACAACAATCCATCCAAAAGAAATTAGATGAACTAATGAATCAACAATCCAATAAGTCGCAGGATCCACAACAAAGACTTCAAAACAATCAATTGGTACAAGATAGCAGTGCACTAAAAAAAGAAATCCAGCAACAATTGCAAGAAGAAAATGCCCTCAAACAGGAATTTGAAAAACAACTTTTAGATAATGAAGATTTTTTAAATCCCCACCAGCAATTTTTACAGCAAGGGTATAATGCTACCAGTGCAAATCTAAACCCGAATTCTCCTTCGACTGGGGATTTTGAAGTAAATTATGAAAATGAACAAGGTAAATGGGCCAAAATTCATGGAAGCATGGTAAATGGCACGTTAACAGACGTACAAAAACAAACCCAGGAAGAGCAGGACAGATTGGTGTCAAAACTACGAGAAGATGCAACTTTTCAAGAATATGAAAAGCAATTGAACTCAGAAGGATTTGTGGAGAAATATTTGGAGTTTATTTCTGATAAAAACATGACATCTGTGTCTCTAGAATACCAAAATGAAGAAATTCAAACTGCAACAATAACTGTTGAATTTGATGAAGATGAATTAACTAAAATTCATCTAGAAAAACCCGAAGATGATCGTTTCTATTTGCCATATCTTTTAGGACTCATACCATTAGTTGTCATCGGATACTTTTTGTACAAAAAACTGAAAAAAAGCAAGAAAGTGTCAGTAAAACCTGCAATTACAAATAACATTCCAAAGAAATTTGATTATGTTTTGGCATCAAATAATTTGATTCAAGAAGCAAAAGATGATTTTCAAGAAAAACAATACAAAGATGCCTATGGAAAAGTCAACAAAGCCATAAGACTCTTTTTGAGTTATGAGTTAGACTTGAACAGAGAAATTACTAATGAGGATATTCTATTGTATCTTGTCAATACCAAATACCCAGTAAATGATATTGAACGTTGTTTCAGACTCTCAAGTTTGGTTGAGTTTGCAAAGTATGGACCTAATGAAGAGGAGTTTGATGAAATGATCACAGTGGCTCAAAATCTGATTAAAAAATAAGAACTATTGATATCACAATAAATATTCGCATACAGTTCATGCACTTGTATAATCTTAAATTCATTCGTCTCTAAAACAACTAAATTTGATCATAATTATGTTGTTTTAACTAATCCAATAAAATCCTCTATTGGAATTTTAGTTTCGTTAATTATGTAATGTAAAAACAATCTAGGAACTTTTTCTACTTTGAGTATTCTGACATTTTTTAGATCTTTTTGTAAATGGACATAATGTCTGTCATTATGTTCTCTCTCAACAAAACCATTACTTTCTAAAACTTGTAGGATTTGTTTCCAACTTAACTCTGAATAGTCAGCAATTCTAACCATGTTATTTTTTATTATTGTTAACAGATTAATTTATGTTGTTTTCATGTGTGGGAAATACGGTAAATCTGCAAGAAGAGGATATTCGAATATGCTATACAATTGCGAACCTTTCTGACTAATGTGAAAGAAACATGGAAAAAGTCCTTTTCATTATTGATAATTAGTGAGCATTTTAATTAATCCAGAAATTTTTTAAAATATATGGCAAAAAAACCTGTAAAAAAATTAGCATCAACACCAGCAAAGTCAGGTCTTTCTGAATTTGACAGAGTTTTTGACAATTTTAAAAAAGATATGGAAAAATCATTTTCTTCCTTTCCGAGAATAGATTTTCCATCCTTTCCAAAATTGTATGAAACTGGTTGTGATGTAATTGATGAAGGCAATCAGATTCGAATGAAGATGAACATGCCCGGTCTGAAGAAAAACGAGATCAATCTCAACGTAACAGATAATTCAATTGAGGTGACAGGAGAACACAAAGAGGAAGAGAAGAAGAAGAACTTTTTGAGAAAAGAACGTCACAGCATGTCCTATTACCAGACCATCCCGTTATCTGAAAAGGTAATTCCTGGAAAGGTAAAGGCAAAACTGACTGATGGTGTTCTAGACGTAACGCTCCCAAAGAGCAAACCTACACTCACACAAAAGAAAAAGGCTGTCAAAGTGCAGTAATTTTTTTTAATTTTTTATCCATCTATTTATCTTAAGGAATTCTCTTGCAAATTTACTTCATTTTTATCAATAGTTTGCGTTGCTATTCGTAGGCCATCAGGTTTTTCTGCTCAAGCTCGCTGTGAATTTGATTTACAGAGCGATATATCGCGTCTTCTTGCTTTGCGCCAGCACAGACTATCTTTCCCGATGCAAAAATCAGAATCACAGTTTTTGGATCAAGCATCCGGTGAATCACTCCGGGGAATTGCTCCGGCTCATACATGCTTCTGGGAAGGACTCTGGCTGCCTGTTCCAGACTTACCTTGCCTCCCAGATTGATTGATGAGACTATGTTTTGTATCGTTACTGTGGGCTTGTTTTTTATTCTAATCTTGCCCTTTCTTAGCTTTTGAACAACTGTGTTTACGGCCTCAATCGCCATCTCCTTGGATTTGCCACCAGTGCACACCATCTTTCCCGAACTAAAAATCAGTGTGGTAGTCTTTGGATTCTGGAGCCTGAATACAGCCCCCGGGAATTGCTCTGGATCATATTCCACGGATGGAAATTTCTCTGTTATGTCATCTAGGTCAAGTGGTTGCTCTATCGTTGCAGAAGCCACCACGTTGACTATTTCGATTATTGGTTTGGTCTGCGCCATGATAATTTCTTAGAAATGGACTATTTCATACAATAAAAAAAGCTAACGATTCTTACGTGAAAATAAAGAATTTGGGATTATTCTTTATCCGGTTTAGAAAATCATTTTCAGGTATGCATAAATAGATAATATCATTCGAGATGAAATTGGGTTTTGTGCTATGGATGCTAACAGATGTCATGCTTGTGGCAGAATATTTTATGACGGTGTGAATGTCTACTGCTCTTTTCAATGCAGTTTTTTTGCATCAACGACAAAGAGAAAATTTTATCGTAAAAAGGAACTAAAATAAGTTTTAAATGTTTTCTTGTTTTGGTCACACCGCTATTTTTATTCTAATTGAATCCAAAAAATAAGAATTTTAGGAAGGTGGCTTTTGGTGAAACACTCGTTCAGGGATTATCTTCAATATGATTCTCTTCTCCTCAGGACTGCGAAACGGGTAACTGTCCAATCCGAGATATCTTTTTGCAAGCCTGTTGATGTGGGCATCTGCACCCTGTTCAGTGATTTCATTGACTTTGCCTCTGATGGTCACCATGTTGTACGGATTGGAACTGTCGTATACGGACAATGCGACGCGCTTGTCCAGGTTTACGTTTTTTTCTTTAATTCTTCCTGCAGCAGTGTTGATTAGAACCATGTCTCCGTCATAGTCAACCCATGTGGGGGCGACATGCGGGGATCCGTCTCTCATCAGTGTTGCAAATGATGCAAAATTCTGTCCCAAAAGAAGTTGTTCGACTTCAATAGTTATAGAAGGATTGATCATGAATTAGTTTAGAGTTTGAACTATTTTTGGTTTATCCATGAATATCATATTTTTCAACCTACACGTAACTTTGCTATGAGAAATATCATAGTACTTGACAATTAATGCCGATCTTTTATTTTTCATGTTTGCTCAATGTTGCAAAGATTTTTCAATATGATCAGAGACAATTCTCACGGAGTTGCATTTTAAGCAAAATCTTCGATGTTTCAGTAATGAGCAAATAGATTAGCATGTACAATTATCAATAATGCCCCTGAGAAAAAGAACGTATGCGGAAGCAGCCAGGGGCAAATGAAAACTCGTGCCATTTTTCACAACACTTTATCTTTTTTCTCGAGTGTATATACGACAAAATATTTTATAAATATTTCTAAAAATATGAGCAGTCACAAATGACATCTGATAATAGGAGTAACACATGTTAGAATCATTTTTTAAAATATTGTGTATATGTAGAATTTTCCATGATTATCAAACAAACAAAAAAAAGGAAGATGGATGTGCATTTTGCAATAAAGAAAGAGTTTGATTTTGTTATTCCAAAAATCAATTTGAATAGAAATGATGATGTAGAATTAAGAAGTAGAATTTTGAATATGAGTTCTGATGAGAGAAGGCCGCTGGGTATTAACAAGTCAACATTAGAGTATATCAAAAAGAATTTGTCCGAAGGTAAAACCTCAAAAATTTATGAGAAAATTCTTTTAAAAATTTGATAAAATATAAAAAAATATTTCTATTTCTGAAGGTGTAATTTTGCACAATGCATGGGATTGAAAATAACATGGTATATTTTGTCATAGATTATATCATAACTACAAAAAAAACTAGGCGTAAATTTTACTAAACTGGGTAGGTTTGCCCATGAAAATTTAGGCAATGACGCGTATATTTTACAAAATGACACTTATCGATTCAATGGAATATGGAAGAAATGGGGTATTGGAAAATTAGAACTAAAGAGATTGAACATCTAGATACCTTTGAGAAAGATACAGGTTGTGTTATCGATTTAATGTGTTGAGGAATAATAGATTGAGATGTTCTATCTTACAGAATAGAGTTGAAGACATTAGCAAGATTAAACCAGAGACTAGAGAATTCGATCCGAATGCAAACAGGAAGAGGTTGTGGTTGGGAAGAATTGAAAATATGGATAATAGAGTGATGAATGAGTCGATGCCATTATCTCTAAATTATTTTCTAAAAGATCATATTTAATAAAATAAAATTCTTTGAAATTCATGGTTACCTCTTTAAATCAAAATGAACATTTCACAAAATTAGATTGTTTTACCAAACAAGCCAAAAAGAAAGAAAATTCTGAAAACATCCTAGTCAAATTAGGAGTAATTGCGGTTTACGCTGCATCTGCTGATTTTATGTTAATACAAGCTGCTAGATTAGCAGAACAAATAATTTTAAAATCTCAATTAGCCGAAGGTAAAGTCAACTCAAAACCACATGATGATACTTGGTTCTTTGATAATCAAATTCGTAGTAGAAGAATTACATCTGAAATTAAAAAATTATTGCCTTTTAAAACCAATACTGATGAAAAGAAGGATAGGCAAATTAATAATATTGTCAAAGAATTTCTTTCTTCATCAAATGATTTTCTAACTTCGCGTAACAAGATTCTTCATCATCTTCTTAGTCCAAAAGGAAGTATAGATGAAATAGGTGCTTACATAGAAAAAACAATAAAAAAATTTAATGGATTTAGGAAAATAAATGAGGAATTCGTGAAGATACTACATCATTATAGATTTGGAGAAAAGAAAATTCAGTATTTCTATGGAAATTCCTAATTGTACAAGTTATCGTTCAAAACATAGCACAAAATTATGCCTAGAAAGGAGGGACTCCATTTACACAGTGATCTGTGTTACTTCTGATTATTTCGTCTGAAGGTCAATTTTATCCATTATTCCTAAATACTTTAATCGTATCTTCTCAGGCTCTGCCAAAATTACTTCATAAATGTGGGTCTTGATATTATCTCCTTCGTCATATCTGTTTTTTATTCTCTTGACATTCATAGGATAGAATATGTTTACTCCTGCTTCTGACCAATCATGAAGAATATACGCTATTGAAAACCTTCCATCGCTTGGTGATCCAGCATACATCATGTTGTCTGCGTTAAAGCCTTCAGGACCATAACACTCAAGGCATATGTCAAACTCTTTACCTATCCTCTCATCTTTGACTTTTTTCTCATCATGTTTGAAGAGATCCATATTAGCTATTATCTAAAACTCAATAATTTAAACCAAAAATCTAATTTCAGTCTACGAATAAACAGAAAATTGCTTTTATCATTTCTTCATATACAATATAGTATACATCCAAGTACCACAAAAGGTTCCCTATTTTCTTCTGGCAAACCTAAGGATCTTCCATAATTTTTCCTACCCGTGATGTTGGGAGTAATTACATTAATTGTTATTTTTAGATGGTTTGATTAGAAAATTTAGCCTGCATTTTGCATAATTAGTATAAAATGTAACTTGTTTTTTAAAATAATCTCACCATTGTTTGGAAAATTGTAAAATCACGGAATAATTATTTATGATGACATGCATACTTTAGTTATGAATCCAGAATCATCAAAGAAATTGATGAAATACTATTTGAAACTAATGACAAAATTAATGCCATTGTAGAAGAAATAAGATTGATCAGATTTTCAAAGATGGATGAGAAAGAAAAAGAAAAGAAATGTGATGGATTACGAAAAGAATTTGAAAAAGTTATGTCTTTAGAAGAAAAACGAGTTGAAGAAGTAATGAAAAACGCTTCTGATCTTTTATAAATAAATGGTGTGATGCAAATCTGTTTAGCAATGTTTTACCAACTTTCATTAATTCATCATCCTATTTTTTTAAAAAATAATTTAGATTAATGATTTCAAACAAGTTTTAATTATGATGTGAACCATTTCAAGTATGATTCATCAGTGTTACTATTGCGAACAGATTTTTAATACAAAGGAAAAACTGTATCAGCATTTGGAAGAACATGCAAAAACAAAAGACGAACAAGAAAAAGAAAAGCAGCAAAATGAGAAAAAACAAGATAAGTCAAGTTAATGATTTATTTTACAAAAAATATTTTATGTACGGAAAAATTTGCCAATTTAAAAAAATATAAAAATTATTTTTCTTTGAAATCATAAACATGCCTATACTATCATACCAACTACAAGCAAAACCTAAATCAGAACGACAGATCACATATTTTTGTAGGCTATACAGAAAATATAAAATCAAAGCAAGAAAAGTACATATCCAAAATGTCCACAATGCAAATAGAGAAACTGTAACTAAGAGAAGTAACCAGGATCTTGTTGATGTGATTTGTGTAGAATCAAAATAGACTCAACTTCTAAGAGATTTGGGGTATTTCAGGGATTAAAAAATACTACACATTGAGAGATCTTTTTTTGATATATGTTTTATTTTCGGTAATGTGACGATCATTTCCCTCCTCCAAAAAATTGGAAGATTTGCCTTCTCTCATATATTGCAACTGACATTAAAATTACCAATCCTACGATCAAACTAATTTCTTCAGAGAAAAATTTTGCAGAAACCTCCCATATTCCCCTCCAAAATAAAACTAGCCCAATACCAGTAAGTAAAAGAAGAAATGTGCGTTTTGTAAAAACAATCTCTTTCAATTTATTTTACAATCATAACTGGAATAGTTGATTTATGAAGTACATAGTTTGACACACTTCCAAGAAATATTTCCTTGATGTTACTCATACCTCTTGCCCCAATCAATATGATGTCAAAATTTAATGACTTTGCAAATTTTGTTATTTTTAGCTCTGGATCTCCAAAATCTATCTTCTTTTCAAATAAAATTCCATTTTGGGCACAACGTATCTTTGCAGTCTCCATTATGTCATCTGCTGCTATCAAAAGAGGTTTTTCAGGATATTTCAAACCATGATATGTTTTTGGAATATTTGAGATTACATAAATTCCTACTAGTCTAGTATCGCATTGTCTTGCTAAATAAATTCCCAGATCAAGTCCACGGTATGAATTTTTTGAGCCATCTAATGCAACTAATATTTTCTTAATTTTTGTTTTAATCATCTGTTTTTTCCAAATGCACCTTGATGATCAGTTAAACAACATGCACATTGTTTTGTGTAGCACTCATCAATTTTTTCATGGCCACAAGAACCACAATTACAAGAATCACTCATGATTTTAAGGAACAATTTTGGTAGTTAAACCAATTTAAAATTATCACATGTGAAAATTATCTTTGACTAATGCCATTTCAATATCTATAATGATTCTTCGTTTGCAGATACTGTGTCAAAACTCGTACCATCACAATGAGGGCAACTAGTTATAATCACCACCCCTGCTTTTTTGGTAAAGACATTTCCGCAGGATTTGCATGCGCGTAATTCACTTAGTGTGGTCATGGAACTATTAGAATATCCTTTTAAATAAAATACTTGGTTGCTCCCAACTCTGAAAATCAAAATTAGAAATTTGGAGTATTGAGATTTTAAAAAAAAAAGAAAATTACTGTACATTGACAGATCTTTTCTTTGGTTTAGGTGTAGGTTTTGTTTTGGGCAAAGTAATATCCAATACACCGTCGGTTAGTTTTGCCTTTACTTTTCCTGGAATGATTTTTTCAGAGAGGGGAATTATTTGATAGTATGATACGCTGTGCCTTTCTTTTCTTAGATAATTTTCCTTCTTTTCCTCTTCTTTGTGTTCTCCTGTGACTTCGATAGAATTATCAGTCACATTGAGTTTTAGATCTTTTTTCTTGATTCCAGGAGCATCCATCTTTACTCTAAATTGGTTTCCTTCATCTATAATGTCACAAGACGTGTGGGGCATAGAAATTGATGGAAAAGATGAAAATGCTTTTTCCATTTCTTTTCTAAAACTTTCAACTGATCTATCAATATCAAACCAATTTGATGCTCTAGATGGAGTTACGGCAGAACTTGGTTTTGCTAGTTTTTTTGCCATATACATAACGCGTAAAAAGGTATTAAGTTAATATTGTAAATTTTCATGTTTGAATATTACATAAGTAAAACAACTATGGAAAGAGCAATCAATGTAATTCCTGCTACAATTATTACACCTTTAAAGAGCATTTTGAGTTAATCCCACCACTTTTCCATATTATTTTACAGTAACTGAACCATTTGCCCAAGGATGAATCATGCAGAAATAAGCATATTTTCCAGATTCTTCAAATTTGTGTGAAAAGGTATTGTTAGGTTTTATCAATCCACTATCAAAATTTGCGTCCGGTCCGTTAACAACATCTCCACTGCTAACTGTATGAACAGAAGAATCGTCATTTCTCCAAATAACTTCGCCCCCTTTGAAAATTATTAGAGATGAGGGATCATAACATTTGTCAACCTCTTCACATCCCGGAATTGCAGTACCTTCTGGAATGCTTACCAGTCTTGAAGGCAGTTTAGAAGTAGCTAATTCTTTTGAGAGATCTATTATTTTTTCGGCTGATTGTTTACTCTTTTCAATTACCTGTCCTGCATTTTCAGCTGTCTGTTCTGCATCTTCCATGGTCTTTTTTACAATTAACATTTCTGCTATCATTTCTTGACTCCCATCTTTAATGGGAGTTGTTTTAGATTCTGAAACATCAGATACAAAATTAGATGAAAACGTAGCAAATCCAACTCCGATAATTACTACAACAATAGAAATTACAATTCCTGCTTTATCCATAGATGTCAATAAGTAAAAAATTTCATCTGCATTAATAAAGCGAAAATAGAATAATCAAATTTGGAAATCATACATGTAAATACTTTAGAAAATCGTAACCAAACTCCGTACTTGAATTGTTAGTTCAATTCCATAGATGCTGAACCATTATTGGGAATAATTTGAGATTAGTTGCTTATTATTAAATAAAAATTAAATAATTCAAACTTTATTCTATGCCCAAAATTTAACACTAAATTCAAAATTTTACGTCTAATTGATCAAATTTGGGTTGGTTTGCACGCTAAGATGAGTTTACTGAGTATTAGTCACAGAAAAATATCAAAATAGGACTTAATCGATGACTGCAATAATATTTATCAAAAGTGTGATAAAGCCAAAAACACCCATCAATCCAGATTCTGGCGTATGCAAAACTTGTGTACGATATATTGTGTAAGCCAGCATTATACACCCATTACACCAAGAAATATCTTTCGGATGAGCGTTGAACAAGATCGTAATTTAAGATCCCATCCTATTACAAGTAACCCTAAGAACGTGATTGACCCATCACCAAGAAAATCAAGCGCATCGGCTTTGAGTGCTTGTGAATCCGTTAAGAATCCGCCAATCATCTCGGCGAGTATATAACCTACATTGAGTAAAACAACTATCCATAATGCCTTGTGATATGCATATGCAATATGAGAAAGATCTTTTAGTAAATTGTCATCGTCTGACATTAAATCTTGATTAATTACAATGTAAACATGCTGGGAATTTAATCCACACACTAAGAGTTGTGGCTTATTGTTAAATGAGAATTTGTGTTCTTTACTCATAGTTAGTAGGTCTTCACGCCAAATCTGTCAATCATGTATTATCTTTGTAAAAATTATTAAATTCTAAACTTTTGATGAGAGTTCATCTATTTGCTTTTCTAATTTTTCTAACCTAGAGTTTAGATCTGAAATGCCATCCTCTTTTTTTGATGGTTGTATTTTTGTTGGTTTCTTTTTTGTAGTTTTTGATGTTTTAGGTATTGTTTTCTTTTGTGATGATTTCTTTTTCGCAATTTTCTTTGCCAATAAAAATAATACAGATAAACTTGTTATTAATTATTTAAGTTGGCATATCACAAATTATTTTGACTGCTATTTCAATTTCAAGAATCCTGAAAATATTTTTATGTACACAAAAATCCTACCAAATGTTGGCAAAACAAAATTCTCTTGTCTTTCACAAAATTGAAACCGTTCCAATCTCAAAAGTAATTGTATGGGATGAAGTGGAGACAAGGCAATTAAATCTTGATGGGATTGAAGAATTAACCAAAAGTATCAAAGAAGAAGGGTTGCAAAACCCCCCGGTTGTTCAAAAAAACAAAGACGGGACATTCAAACTGATTGCAGGTCAAAGAAGGCTAGAGGCCCTAAAAAGAATTGGCAGTAAAAACATCCCAGTAATGGTTGTGAAAAAACCATATAATGATGAGAATGCAAAAGCCGTATCAATTATCGAGAACCTACACCGTAAACAGATGAATTCTCAAGAGATGGCCCAAGCTTGTGATTTTTTGGTAAAATCAATGAAATCCACAAAAAAAGCAGCCAAGGCTCTAGGAATCAGTCAGCAGACTCTAAGAACACATATTGGGTTTAACAGCATTCCTACAAAATTACAAGAATTAGTGCCAAAAATAATTTCAAAAAATGAGGCATTGCAATTATATCGCATAAATCCAAAAATAGACAGTACCATAGAGATTGCAAACAGAATCCAAAGATACTCTCCTGATGCAAAAAAGAGATACCTTGATGCGTTAGCATTGGATCCTGATGCATCACATGGAGCAATAAGACGAATGGCAAACCATTTCCGAGAAAAACAAAACATCCGTCTAAAACTATCAAAGACTCAGGCAAAGACATTGGCAAAAGAATCTGTACATATGGATTTGGAACCTGAGGATCTTGTAAGAAAGATTGTTTCTGATTGGATCTCAAGGAAAAGTTAGTAAATTGTTTTATTTTAAAAATTATTTAATTACATATTTTTGATGATGCTATATGATAATACAAGTTGTCTTGAAATGAAATGATGAGAAATTGAGGGTTTTTAAGAAAAACTTTATTCATTACAATAAAATTAATCTTCGTAAAAAATCCAGGACAGTCCTTGTACTTCTTCCCAGGTTAAATTAGATTTGTTTTGATTAGACATGTACTGTATTTTCAAAATTCGTATAAAAGATGTACAGATGATTCGTTCACGTAAATAATCAGCGGTATAAATCATGGAATGATAATTGGCAGAAATAATTTGAAAGGATGGGCAAAAATTGGCCCATCCCTTGGACGGTTAGTATGGTCG
The DNA here is from genome assembly GCA_029861085.1 of Candidatus Nitrosopumilus sp. The sequence goes on from JAOUAE010000004.1 coordinate 18,177, forward strand.
GTTGGTTAAACGGTTAGATAATGACTCCCATCCGCAGAATCCTAAACTAACAATTGTAAAGTTTGCTTAAAAGAGAATAGTATAATTCCTCAGAATGATCTAAATACTATTTGTGTAAAAATCGAACATAGACACATTGGATCTCTCACCAGATAACTGATCGTTGTTGGTCTTAAGATCCAAATTTATGAGAAAGTTCTTACAAAAATAAAATAAAAAAATTATTTTGAAACAGTTTCTACAACTGCTTCTAATACTTCTTGTCGTGGTGATTGTTTTCTATATTCTTGTAGTGCAGGGACTTGAGAAATTTGAACCAATCTTGTGTAAAAATAATAAATAATCATCTAAATTTTAGAAATATCGAAATAGTCAAAATATAACATTTTCATCTGAATCAATAGAATCTCTTTAATTCCAGTCTGAACAACTCTCACGTTATGACAAAGATATCATATACTCTATCTAAAAATTTCAGGAAAGACACTCTGCTATTGCTTGAGAAAATTGTTGTCATGGTGGATGACTATGAGAAAAAAGGATACCGTATGACACTAAGGCAGTTGTTTTATCAGCTGGTATCTCATGACATGTTGCCAAATGACCAAAAAAAGTACAAGAAACTCAGTACTATCATCAAAGATGCTAGAATGGCCGGATTAATTGACTGGGATGTAATAGAAGATAGAATAAGAATTCCAACAATGCCAAGCGAATTTGAGAATATTTCTCATCTAGTAAAGGCTGCCATCTCATCTTATAGGCGTGACAGGTGGGAAAACCAAGAATATTACGTAGAGGTATGGGTTGAAAAAGATGCCCTGTCAGGCGTACTAGAACCAGTAACTAGAAAATATCATGTACATCTGTTGGTGAACAGAGGTTATTCCTCAACTAGTGCTTTACATGAATCCGTATTAAGAATTAAACAACAACAAGACAAAGAATGCATCATCTTGTATTTGGGAGACCATGATCCTAGCGGCAAGAACATGATAACTGACATCAAAAACAGACTGGAGCAATTTCAATGCGATGCCACAGTAAGGGATGTAGCTTTAACAATGGAGCAGATAAAACAGTATAATCTTCCACCAAATTCTGCCAAAAAGTCAGATCCACGTTCAGACAAATACATCAAAAGACACGGTAATTTATCGTGGGAACTAGATGCTCTGACTCCTGAAGTGCTAAATCAACTGGTGTCATCCCATATTGAAGAGTTCTTGGACATGGATGAATATCAGAGAATTATAAACCAGGAAGAAGAAGAGAAGATGGAACTAGTCCAAGTTACACAAGACATATAGCTTCAAAATCCATAATTTTAGAGAATCAGTTTATCTTGATTAAGACTAGTATCTTTTGGTATGATGATACGGAATTCATTATTTATAATGGGAAGTGATATCCATTATCCAACTAAATTTTCCTGGTGACTGGTATATCTCACCAGTTTGGTTCACCTGAACAGTTCACAAAAAAAAAATCACATTTTACAATATATAATAAAGTGTGGGAACTATGCCAGTGAACCGTCTTGATGAACCGGCATAATCGTGATTCTGTCTCTTTGTTGTGGGTCTATTTCATCTAAGATATGTTGTAGCTTGTCTTGTGTATCTTCATAGCACCACATCTCCACTTTAGAAAACCATTCCAAACTCTTTGTCATGTTTGATTTGACTTGTTGAGGATGTGACCTTATCTCCTGTGGGGATTCTATCTCAATTGCAACTCCATTTAACACATCAAAGCTGTCATTGTCCAGTATTGGAATTGATATTGCATCAGGTTGCTCTATTGTGATGTCTTGTTTTAGCACCTCAAAATAGTCTTCATTATCCAGATGGTATCTTTTTGCCTGCTGAATCAGGAAAAATGACTCCATTCCTCCCTCTCTTTGGTTCTCTAATACTGGATTGAACAATTTATGTAATTTTGGAGAAAGTTCAAACTCTATTCTGGATTGCTCTCCCTTGTTCATTGTGACTAGTCCCTGGTTTGCCAGTGCTTGCAGACGTATCTTTACTTGTGATTTGTTGACTCCAGACAGCCCTGAGATTTCTGACAGATTTGGCCTGTAAGACTCATTTCCAATAGTTTGCCTGTTTTTGAGCAGATTGTGAATCACAATGCACAGCTTGTGGGATTTTGGCCTGTATTCAGAAAAATTTGCAGATGCCATATGCAGTATCTTTTGGCTTTTTTGTGTGTCAGTTGGAACAGAAGACAATACAGAAGTTTCCTCACTGTTAATTTTATCAATGTCATCTGTTTGCAATTTCTCGTTATCTTGAGTTGTACTGTTAATTTCATCATTCTCTTTTCTTTTTTCTTCTAACAGTTCAGCAACACGCACTACAACTCTATCTACAATTTCCTCATTGTCAGTTTTACACATATCCAGTGTCTCATTACAATATCTGTAGATTCGTGGAATTTCCTCTTCAATACCTTGTTTTACAGAATTTTTAGTATAGTCTTGTATCTTTTTGTCTAGCTCAAGTTTTTCTGCAAAAATGCTCATATTATTCTGAATTGATTGTACATCATTTTTGTGATCATTTTTTATCGATGTAGATTCTTCTTTGAGATGTGTTATGACATGAGATAATTGTTCTGATATAGAGTTTAGATCAAGACTAAACAAATCTGTACCTCGTTCTGTTCCTTTTGAGAACATCATCCATGACACCAGAGAGCAGACACTTACCAATCCAACTACCAATATCCAATCAATTTGCGCATCAATTTGTACTAGTGGTAAAATCACCACGCCATCAAATACTGCAATTCCAAGTATTGTAAAAAATCGTACAGCATTTTCCTCTGATCTGAATCGTTGCATCTTTCCTGATTGCAAGGAACCACCTATTGCATGTGGCAGTCCGACTGTAGTTACAATGGCTACTATCAAGAGTATGACATCTAGCATCTGTGATGATATGATCATCTTGAATGCAACTCCTCAAGAATTGGATAGTCATCTGATTTTGTTATTGCTGTATTTATGAAATAATCTGTGATGGCATGATTCTTTTTCATGAAATATGATAAACCATTTCTATATAAGCCAAATTTTTTACAATTTTGGCTTTTATACAAATCACTATACCACACTATGAAAGAAAAATATTCAAACCAAAAGAAATTACTGCTAACAGAACTTGAGAGATTACAAAGAATATCAGGTCACATGCACAACTTTGATGTGGTATGGTTTCCACAAAACAATTCAGAAATAGAAGGAAAAGTAGAGGGAAACACCATCACAATATATTCTCAAAACATTACAGATGCAATTGATACATTGCAACATGAATTCGTTGATTATATCATTAGTCAAGTAATCAAACCCTACATCACTCTAGTCAACTCATTGATGGGAATAATAACAAAAGAAGCATACGAAACAAAAGAAAAATCTGTTGAGGCATTGTTAAATTTGATCAATAGTTCTAAAAAATAATTTATTTTCTTCTTCTAATAATAATGCGATTCTCTGTTAGTTCCTTTATTGGCTCCCATCCTTGACAGATGTGATGTAATAGCTGCTCATCGTTTGTTATTATCTTTCCATCGTATCCTTGCTGTTGTTGTTTTTCTTGAGATTCAGATATTGCTTTCATTATTTCTTGTCTTATTGCGTTTGTTTGCTGTTCTATATCTGGTAATATTTTGTCGTTTGTATTTTTTGCATTGACCATTCTCTGTTTTTCTATTTTTATTTTTACAGGATCAATCCCATATAGCTTTGCCTGCTCACGCCACATGTCAAGTAGCATCTCCTTTTTGTTCTGAGTAGAGTTGTTGCTATCACCGTTTATGGTACACAAAAATTCCTGGCTCACAGAATATGCCCTTCTCATGTCTGCAATCATCTCATCAGTTAGTCTTCCTTTATTTGTGGTGTATCTAGCTTCAATGTCTCCCTTGTGACCCATAAAGAACTGTCTATATGCATGAGTCATCCTTCCGTGGCTTTCTGCAAGCAGTAATTGCGTGTCAAAATATGCTCGCAAAACGTATGGTCTTACCTTGACTATACTCCATATGGATTTTCTAATGTCAGATGTAATTCGTGGAGTTGTGATTAATCTGGATTGTTTTTGAATTTTGTTGTATCTTCTTCTAGAATAATATCCTTGCTCCAAGGATATGACCGGCGAATCTAAGGCAAGTTTTTCTCCAGTTGAAATCCTTTTTCTCAGATAACCCAGAACATATTCACAGCCTTCAGAGGGCAAGAACGTAAAGTACTTGTTTCTTGTCTTGCTAAGTGAGGCCCTTACTATTATCATTGCAGGAACATGTGCAAAACTAACTGATTTGCCATCCTGTTCAATCACTAAATCAGGCAGGTCAGCTAGCTTGAGACCATCTGTTCCATCATAATTTCCCATCACTTGCGGCCTGATACCAGAAAAAGCCATCAAACTGATACTAGAACGAGTTCTGGGATTGGACACATTTAAAATTGATTGCAGCTGTGTCTTGGTTGGCACTTGTTCGTCTTGTATGTTTACTGGGATTCCTGCATTTGCAATCTTTATCTTTCTTTTCAGTTCGATATAGTTGAAGACAAGCCATGACTTTATTGACTTTAGTATTCCCTCGATATAGTTTGGCGCATAGTTTTGCGATTCCAACCAGGATACGTGATCAAGTAACATGTCCTCTATCCTTATGACGTCTTTTTTTCCAATCTTTACAAGCTTGACAGGTGTGGTGTCTGTTCTATAACAGAATAGATTTAATCTACGTAGTCTGATGTCTGCATTTAGCTTGCTTCCCCTGCTTGTGTTATCATACCAGCGTCTAACATTTTCATCATTTAGAAGATCTTTTGTTGCAGGTTTTTTCTTCTTTTTATTAGACATTATTTTTCTCCATAATGTCATATTTCATTTGCTTAAAAGCAGGTCTCGAATCCTGGAGAATATGGGCCCAAAGGGCTTCGATCCCTTGACTTTTGGATTAGAAGTCCAACACGCTATCCATGCTGCGCCATAGGCCCAAAAACCTAGCAATTAATTACCATTTTAAGGGTTTACAGCCATTTT
>JAOUAE010000005.1 GCA_029861085.1 Candidatus Nitrosopumilus sp.
ATAGATTTTCTCTGATGTTGGAAAATCACCTGAAATATCTTTTGATACTAAATTCATTATTATATCTGTAAAATCCTAATGTAATGTTGGTTAAAAATCCTGAGCAGATCATAGATAATGATTTAAAGCAAATTCAAATTAAATTTGAACAGAATAATCCCAATATCATATTATCTTCAAAACCATTCCATAAAATTGAATTTCTTAATAGATTAATCAATTCAACTGAGGAGCCAATAATTATTGTGGATATGGATTTGCTTTATAGTGGATATATTCAATCTGGAATGATTCAAAAAAAAGATAATGTAATAATTTTTTGTCTAGATAAAACAAATTGGGGGAGAAAATTATCTGAAATTATTTCCAAAGTTTCAAAGGAGAAATTTTTGGTGATAATTGATTCGTTTAATGGAATATACAATGTATTTGACGATTTAGAGTCTGCCAGATTCATTAATTCATGTATAATGTTGTTAGCATCAATTGGAAATCATGCTAAATCATCTATTTTGATAACTGGCATGGCTCGAAAAAAAGAAAATGATGAATGGGTACTATTACCAGGAGGAAAACACATCATCAAATCAGAAAAAACTGGAGTTTATTTTCTTAAAAAAAGTGCAAATGATATGATTATTGTTACTTTAGAAGACAAGACAATCTTTTAGCACATATTTTATTTTCTGGAAAAGTTGATTTTGATATACTATAATTGTAGAAGTGAACAAATTATTTTAAAAATAAGATTTTTAGAAAAAACAGTATGCTAATTCAAGGAAATTCATTAAAAAGCAAGAAAATTTTTGAAATTTTTATTTGAGCGATCAACTTTAAAACACCGTTATAAAATATGAAACGCCGTTATAACAAGATATTTTCAAGGAAGTTATATAAAGATCAAAATCGTTAAAAAATTCGTTATGCCAGTAGCAATACTTCCAGACATCAGCGAACAAATGTGTATCGGATGCGCACTATGTGTAGAAATCTGTACAACACTTGGTCCAGATGTCCTTAGAGTAAAACCAGTAGAAGGCTGGAAGAGAGGTAAAGCATTTGTGTTTTATCCAGAAAGATGTATTACTGATGGTGCATGCATCGGTGTATGCCCAACAAAAGCAATCTTTTGGATGAGACCAATGGACTTTACTGTTGGACAACCGGTTCCACTCCACAAAGATTCAGTCTTCGTCAAAGGTTGGACTGAGTTAATCGATTAGATTAATTCAAACAATTTTAATTTCTTTTTATTATTTTAGATTTTGAAAAAGTCAATATAGAATCATATTTTATAACGGCGTTGTAATTTTTACAACGCCGTTATAACATGATATTTTCAAGGAAGTTATATAATATCAAAATCACATAAAACATTCATTATGCCAGTAGGAATAATTCCAGACATCAGTGAACAAATGTGTATCGGATGCGCACTATGTGTAGAAATCTGTACAACACTTGGTCCAGATGTCCTTAGAGTAAAACCAGTAGAAGGCTGGAAGAGAGGTAAAGCATTTGTGTTTTATCCAGAAAGATGTATTTCTGATGGTGCATGCATCGGTGTATGCCCAACAAAAGCAATCTTTTGGATGAGACCAATGGACTTTACTGTTGGACAACCGGTTCCGCTTTACAAGAACTCAGTCTTCGTCAAAGGTTGGACTGAGTTAATCGATTAGATTAATTCAAACAATTTTAATTTCTTGACACTATTTTAGATTTTAACAGCACCAGGCGTTGAATCTGGAATCTTTGGTTTTCCCTTTAACCAAAATAATGCAATGAGAAACAAAATAGCAGGAACAAGAATAATGAATATCATTAATTCATAATAAGTTGTAAGTCTTTGAGCTGGTTTTATATGATAAGTTTCATGGGAAGTTTTCTCAGGATTATCATAAACTGCAGATGTAAAATCAACAGATCTTTGTTCTTTATTTTCTACAGTTCCAGATACAGTAACGCTTTCTTCAGCAAATATTGAAGGTGACTGAATCCCTTCTATTCTTATAATAATTGAGCCAGAATCACTGAAAATGAAATTTCTGTAATCACCACCAATCTGATTTAGTCCCTTATCTCGAAAAATTTCATTTCCATTTTGAAATATTATAAAAGTGTATTTCATTTCTGCAAGGTTAGAATTTGTTTGAGGATCATAAAATTGATATACAAATTGAATTTTCTCATGAGTTTTAATGACTGGCGGATCCCAAGATAAATTCACCTCTATGTTTCTATCTGGTGTATATTGCAATAATGGAAAATCTAATTTTTTACCTGATGCATCATGAGGATAATCCGGAATTGCTTTTTCAACAACTATAATACCTTCCATCCAAGGATGGATAGTGCAAAAATAAGAAAAAGTTCCAGATTCTTCAAATTTGTAAGACCATGATTCGCCTGGCATGAATCTTTCACTATCAAATATTCCATCAGGTGTCCCAAAATCTTTGTTATCCATCCATCCAAATCGTCCTGGACCATCTCCACTAGTTACAGTGTGAGCTTCTCTATCATCATTATACCAAGTAATTGTATCACCCACAGTAACAAAAATCTGAGGAGGATCATACCATACTTCTGCTGGAGTGTTTAATTCAGGATTATATGCTCCAAATGGGATATCAACAATATATTCCTCAGCAAAGATAATAGGTATTGAGACTAAAATTAACAATAGTGAAACAAGAAATAAAAATTTCATATACTTGAAACGTAAATTAGTTAATTAAATACTTGAGGTCATTTTCATTAATGCAAATAACTATCAATTCAAAGAATTACTACAGGCATAGTATGCCCAAGAAGACTTGATATGCATGTAAAGAAAACATAGAATAAAAATGTCGATCTCATTTAATCTTGGTAAAAAACTTGTTTTACTTGTGATACTTATGACTGTAATTGCATTAGGAATTACATCTTACATGAGTATTGATTATGCATCTGAAACTCTAAAAGAAAGAGGCGGAGAACTATTAATTGGAGAATCTTCCATTAGAGGAGAATCCTTAAGATCATTTTTTGAATCAAGAATTGAACAGAACCATATTCTTGCAAGCGATCCTATGATTCAGTCATTAGTTTCAGAAATGAATCAAATTCCGGATAATAAATTAAAAGAGTTTCAAGAAAGTAATCGTAGAGATTTTTTAATTCAAATTCAAGCATTTCAGGAATTAATTGGATTTTCAATAGGGTTTGAAGATACAAAAATAATTGGGAATAATGGAAAAGTTTTCTTTTCTCTTAGCGGTAATACATATGAAGATTATTTTGAAAATGCAGTATTTCAAAGAGGATTAACAGAATCTTTTATTGAATTTGAATCTACAGAGTCTGGCAAAAAGATGGTTGTTATCTCACCAATTTTTGCTGATGATAGCAAAAGAGGAGATAATCCAATCGGAGTGATTATTTCAAAAATGAGAACATCATCAATGGATAATGATTTACTTAATAGAAGTGGCCTAGGTGAAACTGGAGAAGTTTACATTGTAAATGATAATTTTTTAATGTTGTCTGAGTCTAGATTTTTTGAAAATGCAGTATTTCAACAGCGAGTAGATACTGTTGCTGTACAGAAATGTTTCAATGAAGGAGAAGAACATGTGGGATTTTATCCTGATTACAGAGGAATTCCGATATATGGATCATCTTATTGTGCACCAGATTTGGGAATTGTTCTACTTGCAGAAATGGATGAAAAAGAACTTGTTGAACCAATAATAATTTTACAAAATAGAATTATACTAACTAGTCTACTCATAACAATGCTGATGGCATTGGCTGCATACTTTGCTTCAGAATCAATATCACATCCATTAAGAAAACTCAAGAATGCTGCAAATGAAATCGCAAATGGTAAATTTGATGTAAGAACAAGCATCAAAACAGGTGATGAAATTGGGGAATTATCTCATGCATTTGATTCAATGGCGCAAAAGCTAGAAGAATCATTAATTGAGATCAAAGAGAAAGAAAAGGTCATCAAACAACTTGAGGGAGGCATGTTGCTAAAATTTTCTCAGCATGAAGAAAATGATTGTGTAGGAGTAATCGATATGACAGATTCCACTAGAATATCATCTAAATTATCAGACGAAAGGGTTAGCAAAATATATGAAGTATTTCTAAACTTTATGGCAAAAATTATTCTTGAATATAATGGCGAAGTAGTAAAGAATATCGGAGATGCTTTGATGTTTAGATTTGCAAATATTGATTCTAAAAACGCCACAATGATGAAAAATGTTTTAGAATGTTGTTTATTTATGATTGATTCTCATGATGAATTAAAAAAATGTCTTAATGAAGAAGGTTTACCTCCATTAGATTACAAGATTAGTGCAACATATGGTGCTGTAAAAGTAGCTGAAAGTACTACTTCAAACATATCGGATATTTTTGGACCTACAGTTAATAGATGTTTTAAGATTAATTCATTTTGTCCAAAAAACAGCGTAGTAATTGGAGAAAATTTGTATAAAATTTTAAAAGATGTTCCTGAGTATGAATTTATACAATTTTGTTCCATTGAAATAAAGCAAAAATATGGTTATAGTATTTTTGAAGTTAAAAGGAAAAAATGAAGTGAAAATTTTAAAAAAATAAACCATTATCAAATTAAGAATTCCTTACTTTAGAATATTTAAAGAAAAGATTAGTTAATTTTTAGAAAAACCAAATCTTGATGCCCAACCATTTTTTTGTTTTTTAGATGATTTCTTTGAAAGATTATCTAACATTTCATATGTTATTGTAAAACCATGTCCTACTATGGTAGCATCCTTTCCATAATCTTCTTTGTTAGGAACAAATTCATCTGCCAAATCCTTAATTTTTTTGGTTTTAAGATCAAACATTCTAATCTTTTTTCCATTTTCAAGTTGAATAATTGCATCCCCACTTATACCTTGAATAGAAAAATTCTCAAAAAAGCGTATTGATCCACCTTGTTTTAATTTAATTATAGAATCATAAGTAAATTTTCCTCCATAGAATAAAATTTCACAAGCAGATAGTATCACATCATCTTCTGCATTAAGGGCAATGATCGTATCAGCTTCAAGTAATACGGTGTTTACAAGATTTTCTGCAATAATTTTTCCATTAGGAGCTGAAATATGAGTTCTATGTTCTTGAATTTGGAATACGCCTACTCGTCCTTGTGGATCTTCAACACGGTATTTTCTACCATAAACATTTCCAACAATAACATTTCCATTATCTACAACTATACTTGCACCATTATCAATTTTATATTTATTTTCTATTGGATTAATAAATTTAAAATCTCCTTTAGTCAAATGAATATATGTTCTAAATTCTTGTGTCCATGAAGGACTAGTAATACTACCTTGCATAATTATTGGGCCATCATAACTTAAACTTCCTGCCATGAAATTTCCCTTAATTGATAAAGCGCCAGTTGCTTTTCGTTCTAGTTCAATCTCACCAAGAGTTTTTGATCCAAATAATCTTGTTGCAGTGGAATTTGATAGATTCAATGCTGCTGCCCAGTCTTCAGCAGTTTTCATTTCTTTGGATAATTCCTGACCTAAAATCTGATTTTTTCTTCTAATATCAGCTTCTGTATCACCAGAATATACTTTTGAATTTTTTAATTTTTCATAATCGGTTTCAGGATATTTCTTACCAATTTTGAGATCGTCATATGCCTGTTTAATTTTAATAAATTGTTCATTTTCTCCTCCACGATCTGAATGAAATTGAAGGGCTAAACGCCTAAACGCGTCTCGAATTTCTTTCTCTGTAGAACCTTCCACTATTGCTAAAATATCGTAATTACTTTCTACCATAATTTACACCAAAGATGATTTTTCAAACTCCTATACTTGTAGGTTATTACACGTAGAATATCAATAGTTTGGAAATAAAAATTAAAAAAAGTTCAGATTAAATCATTTAACCACTAATACAGGAATTTTTGTTTTGTGCATGACATAATTTGATGTGCTTCCTAGAAACGTTTCTTTTGCACCACCAATACCTCTGGCGCCAATTACAATCATGTCAAATTTTCCTTTTTTAGCATATTTGACAATTTCAGAGCCAGTGTTACCACCGCCGGTTTGATATTTGAATTTGGCACCGGCCTTTTGAGTTCTAGCCATAGCAGGGCCAATAGCTTTGACAGCTTTTCTTTGTGCCTCATCCTTCATTTTTTGTGTATATTTTATTCCTGCTGCCATAGGTAAGTGAAATACATAAAATCCAGTAATTTCAGCATCGCCACCTTTTGCAATTTCAATTGCTCTATCTAATCCACGCGTAGCATTTGCAGAACCGTCAAGTGGAACAAGAATTTTTTTAAATTTAGCCATGTTTGATTTGATAATCATCCTAATATAAAAAGACCATTATTTTTCAACTTTGGAAATCAAATTGTAATCAAAATTAGAAATTATATCTTTGATTTTTATACAAAAAAAATCTATTAAGTGAAGAGTTGTTAATCACTGAATTTTCAGAAAAACTAATTTCCACTATAAAAAATTCAATAATTTTGGATGTAATGAAGATGCCATTAGATATAACGAATACAAAATAATTATAATATCATGAAAGTGTATTTTGATGATTTCATTTACGGTTCTATTGATGGGGCAGTTACAACTTTTGCCATAGTCGCAGGAGTAATGGGTGCATCATTACCTTCAGTCATTATCTTAATTTTGGGGTTTGCAAATTTATTTGCAGATGGATTTTCAATGGCTGCTGCAAATTATCAAGCATCAAAAGCAAGAAACGAATTCATTGAAATGAAAAGAAAGCAGGAAGAATGGGAAATTGAGAATTTAGAAGAACAAGAGAAAGATGAAATTAGAGATATTTACAAAGAAAAAGGATTCAAAGATAAATTATTAGAAGATGTTGTACGAATAATCACATCAAGAAGAAAGGTGTGGATAGACACAATGATGAAAGAAGAACTAGGATTAATCGAAGATGGAAAAAATCCCAGGCAGAGTTCTGTAAGCACTTTTGTCGGATTCAATGTTGTCGGATTGATTCCATTAATACCGTTTATGATTTTTATGATAATTGGTATTGAGGTAAATTCTGAAGCTTTTGTGTATTCTACAGTATCTGTTTTTGCTGCATTCTTTCTAGTTGGAATGATTAAAGGAAAGATTGTAAAAAAATCAATGCTATATTCAGGAATTAGTACGCTGATTATTGGTGGAATTGCTGCAGTTGTTGCATATTTAGTAGGATACGGATTAAATTTTCTAATCTCTTAGAATTGATGACATATGTCTGAATTAAAACGTCACATGGGACTTTTTCATCTAACCATGTATGGGGTGGGTTTGATTTTAGGTGCAGGAATCTATGTTTTAATTGGAGAAGCAGCGGGGTTCGCAGGAAATTCGATGTGGATGTCTTTTTTGTTAGGAGCAATTGTTGCGATTTTTGCTGGATTAAGTTATGCTGAACTATCAGCTTTATTTCCAAAAGCAGCTGCGGAATATACATTTGTAAAAAATGCTTTCAAAAATGATTTCTTTGCATTCATTATCGGATGGTTAACTGCAATTACATCAATTATTGTTGCTGCAACTGTTTCTTTAGGATTTGGCGGATATCTTACTCAGTTTATTGAATTACCGATTACAATTGGTGCAATTCTTGTAATTGGAATTCTATCAATAGTGAATTTTATCGGGATCAAAGAATCTGCTTGGGCAAATACCATATTTGCTTTAATTACTGCAGGTGGATTAGTACTAATAATATTTTTAGGATTTTCAATTGAGCCAGTTGAATCTGTAGATTATTTCGAAGCACCAAATGGAATGACGGGAATAATTCTTGCATTTGTTCTTATTTTCTTTGCTTTTATTGGATTTGAGGATATGGCAAATGTTGCAGAAGAAGTAAGAAAACCTCAAAAAACAATTCCCAGAGCTATCATTTTATCAGTAGTAATTACAGGAATAATTTACATTCTGGTTTCATTATCAGTGATACGAATTTTAAATTGGGAGGAATTAGCTGCGTCATCTGCTCCTCTTGCAGATGTAGCTCATGGTGTTTTAGGTACTAATGGAAGTGTTACGTTATCATTAATTGCACTTTTTGCTACAGCCAGCACAGTTTTAATCACACTTGTTGCTGGTGCAAGAATTTTGTATGGAATGGCAAAAGATAATTCATTACCACAATTTTTGGGAAGAATTCATCCTAAAACAAAAACACCATGGATTGCGGTGGTGGGAATTTTGATAGCATCTGTAGGATTTGCTTTTGTTGGTGACATTGTAATTGTTGCAAACATTACTGTTTTTGCTGTTGTTATTACATTTGCAGTAATTAATTTAGCAGTTATTGTTCTACGTTATACTGAATCTGAATTGGAAAGACCATTTAGAGTTCCAATTAATATAGGAAAGTTTCCTGTTTTGCCATTATTCGGATTTGTAACTACAGTATACATGATGATACAATTTGAAATTGAAGTTATACTTGTAGGAGTAGTGATCATAGGAATTGGTGGAGTTTTTTATATTATTTTTAAAAAATCGAAGGCTAAATTCTCGTGATATACTCAAAGATGATTTTTAAAATTAATTTTAATAATTTAGATGGAATTTAAGCAATAATGGTCACAGAATTTGACGCCATTCCAACTTTAGTCGGAATTTTAGTTTTAGTTATTCCTTCCATGATGCTAGGTAGAATTTGTAAACATTTTGGAATTTCTGAGATAATTGGTTTTGTAGTTGGTGGGATAATTTTAGGACCATTTGCATTAGGAGGTTTGATATCATTTTCTGATAGACCGTTAGTAGAGCTAAATGATCTAATGCTATCATTTTGGCAAATCGCTGGAATTGTAATTTTATTTTCGGCTGGTCTTCATTTTACTTTTTTTAGTTTAAAACATTCAGGAATTCAAGCTATGATTATCGGTACTATGGGTGTAATCATTCCACTAGTATTTGGATATGGAATTTCTGTTTTACTAGGAATTGATTGGATGGTTGCAATGATTATTGGTGCAACATTAAGTGCAACAAGCATAGCTGCAGCTGTAACAATTTTGGAAGAACTTGGAAAAGAAAAGACAAAAGAAGGGAATATTCTAGTTAATGCCGCTGTTTTGGATGATGTACTTGGATTGGCAATTTTATCATCAATAATTTCCATAGTAATTGCACATTCACTTCCATCTTTAGAGACAGTATTGTTTGAAATATCGGAGTCGTTGATTCTGTGGGTTATTCTACTATTGAGTGCAGTATTTCTACTTCCCAAAATAGTTCATGCTGTAGCAGTAACAAAACCGACATCTCTTGAGTCTCGTGGAACAAAACAAGCAACTGCGTTAGGTTCAGCATTTGGTATGGCAGCTATCGCTGCAAGTATTGGTCTAAATCCTATTGTGGGAGCATTTGCAGCTGGCATGGGACTTGCAGGATCAAAGTTAGCAAAGCAAGTTAAAGAGTTTGTGGGAGAACTACAGATTATTTTTGCACCATTTTTCTTTGCAATAATGGGTGCACATGTTGATATCTCAAATATTTTGAATGTAGATGTAGTCTTATTTTCTATAATTTTGGGAATTGCAATAATCAGTAAAATTTTAGGTTCCGGAATTCCAGCGATTATTTTACTCAAAAATAAGAATAAAGGTATGAGAATAGGATATGGAATGATTGTTAGAGGTGAAATTGCATTCATCACTGCAGGAATAGGATTATCTTATGGAATTATTTCGGATGATGTTTTCTCTACACTGATTTTTGTGATATTGAGCACGATATTCATTGGATCAATATTACTAAAGCATTCTTTTAAGAAACCTAACAATATATCAAATTCTAGTTAGTTTTTAGATTTTACAAGTGCGATTACTGCAATGATAATTCCAACAACTCCAACTCCAATACCAGCGTATCCAACATTATTTGGTTGTGTTTTTTCAAGATCATGTACTGATTCTTTCAGATCACCAACGTCCTCAATCAATGCGGTATGTCCATCAATCATTTGTGTTACTGTAAGATTAGATGGTTCAGGAAATTCAATGTAAGAACGTTCAGCAACTTTTGGTGGATGCATTGATAAGCTAATTGTAGTGTCTTCAATTGTTCCCAAAATATTTGCTTGATAGAATCCAGAAACAGTTGGATTGACAAAAGCGTAATACTTTCCCGGAATGTTATGATCAGGAGATAAAGGAAGTGTAATACTTTGATCTTTATAGATTAGTTTAATTTTTACTGTTTTTTTCAAATCTAAAATTCCATTTTGAAATACTTGATCTTCAAGTTCTAAACCAGGTTCTAGTGGACTAACATAGAATTCAATTGCGTTAGTTTCTCCTGAAACAACTGGTTCATTCATCCAGCCAATTTCCACTCTATAGTCTCCAACAGAATCAACTGTATGACCATATGCAATTCCTGCTAAGCTGGGAATAATTAATAAAAATAACATTAAAAAATTTAATTTCATATTATAAAAAAAATAAATCTGATTTTAAAAACGTTCTACTCATTTCCAATTTAAATAATTGATTTTTAGAAGATTTTGATATTTGTATCAATTAGGCATCTGCATACATTGAAACTTCCCAAGCTGTAGGAGTTTGTGCAAAAGCAGTATATTCTTTGTATTTTAATTCTGAATAGGCATCAAGAAAGTCTTTTGTAAAAACTTCCTCTAAGAATTTTGAATCACTTGCTAAAGAATCAAGTGCTCCTTTCAATGATACTGGCAGAGATCCAATATCGTATTCTCGTTTCTTTTCTAAAGAAAGTTTGTATACATTTTCTTCAACAGGATCACCAGGATCAATCTTATTTTTGATTCCATCCAGTCCTGCTAGCAATAATGCTGCCTCTAAAAGATAGATATTTGCAGTTGGATCAGGTACACGATACTCAATTCTCTTACTTTTTTCTTGATTTCTATTATACATTGGAACCCTAATAGCAGTAGAACGATTTGCTAATCCCCAACAAACATTGACAGGTGCTTCAAATCCAGGAACAAGACGTTTGTAAGAATTTGTTGTAGGATTTGAGATTGCACATAAAGCTGACGCATGGTTCAAAATTCCACCTACGTAATATCTTCCAACTTGACTCATTTGTGCTACTTGATCATTTTTATCATACATTGCATTCGAATTTTCTTTCCATAAACTTTGATGTGTATGCATTGCAGATGCATTATCACCAAAAATCGGTTTGGGCATAAAAGTTGCAACTTTATTTTTTCTTTTAGCTTTAACCTTCACCAAATTTTTAACAGCGATTACATTATCTGCCATAGCAATCATTTCATCATAAACCAAATTAATCTCACATTGACCAGAAGTTGCTACTTCATGATGTTCAGCTTCAATTTTTATTCCAAAATAATTATACAGATCATCACATACATCTTTTCTAAAACCTTCAAGTGTATCTTTTGGTTGAGCTGGATAATATCCTTCCTTGATATTTATTGCAGTACTTACGTTTCCTTTTGCCCAAGGTGATTCTTTAGATTCTATTGAATATCCAGAACCACCACCAGAATGGGTTGCACCATAAGGTGAGGGATAAACACTGATAGCATCAAATACAAAAAATTCTATTTCTGGTCCCCAATTAGTATGGGTAAAACCAAACTCACTAAGTTTCTCTGATGCCTTATGTGCTATTCCTCTAGAATCACGATTGTATCGTGATTCTTTGTTTGTACTACCATCATATAGATCACAAAATATTCTTGCATTCTTTCTATTTCCTGGATCATAATCATTTGGAAGAATTTTAAATGAGGTTGGATCAGGCATTAAAATCATATCAGAATCATTTACCGATTTGAATCCAACAATTGAACTTGCATCTAATTTTTCAAGACCACTTACAAAACTATTTTTATCAATTGCATAGCTTGGCATTCCAACATTATGAAGTTCACCAAAAATATCTACAAACCAAAAATCAATAAATGATATATTTTCATCTTGAATAATCTGTAACACTTGATCTGAATTCAATTTAATGTTTTTAGTAAATTAGATTACTAATGTTATCTAGTAAGATAGATTTGTCAAGTTAGTCATGTAAATTCTAAGATTCAGGATAATCTTCAAGTGGATTTGTTTTTTTAAAATTTTTCATTTCTTCGTCAAAGAAGAATTTCTCAGTAAGTGCAGGCTTTAAGTCATCTAACCATATTGCTTTTTCGTCATATTTTGCAAAAAATGGTACTTGTACCCAGTCAGGATTTCTACCCTGTAAAAATCTTAAAACAATTACTTTTTGATCATTTAGATTTGCAGTTCCAATAACATGGACTTTTCCTGGAGTTGTTGACATGCTTGGTCCTCGAACAGTTCTTGCTAGTCCACTAACTGAAGAATATGCCTTTTTGAAAATCTCATATGCCTTTACTAAAGGAATTCCAAAATAGTGTTGAGCGCCAGTATCTCTAACTACAAACATGTAATATGGAATACATCCCAATTGCACCTGTTTACTCCACATTTTTGCCCACATTTCTGCATCATCATTGATATGTGCTAACAAAGGAGATTGTGTTCTAATTTGTGCACCTGTTTTTCTTACTTCTTTGATTGCGTTTTTTACTGCATCTGTTGATAATTCATTCAAATGATTAAAGTGAGCCATAAATGCAAGATGCAATCCGCTATCTGTAATTTTTTTAAAAACATCTAACATTTCTTGAGAATCAGAATCTGTTAGAAATTTGTAGGGCCAGTATGCCAAAGCCTTTGTTCCAATTCTAATTGTTTTGAGATTTGGTAGTTTTGCATCAATTAAAGTATCAATATATTTTGAGAAAATTTTTGCTTTCATAATCATTGGATCACCACCTGTGAAAAGTACATCACTAATTTCTGGATGCTCTCTAACATATTGAACTAGTTGTTCTCCTTCTTGCATAGCAAATTTCATTTCATCCATGCCAACAAATTGTGGCCATCTAAAACAAAAGCTACAATATGCATGACATGTTTGACTTTGACTTGGGAAAAAAAGACAAGTCTCTTTGTATTTGTGTTGCATTCCATAAAGTTTAGTTCCATCTTTTAATGTTGGAACATTTAGCTCCATTTGACCTGCAGGATGTGGATTTAATTGTAAACGTATTTCATTTGCAATAGATGTAATTTCTTTTTTATCAAAATTATTTTTTAAGGCAGTTGCCATTTTTTCATAATGTTCTGGTTTTAGCATTCCTTTTTGAGGAAAAGTCAAGACAAAGATTGGATCATTCGGAATATTGTTCCAATCGATTAATTGTTCAACAACATAGTTATTTGCTTTAAATGGTAAAACATTGCCTACAACTTCCATTTCAAATTGAGTTTCCTCGCTAAGATTTTGAACTTGTGGAAGAGTACGAAAATTTGCTAGTGTATAGGATTTTAATGATGGTGAATTACTCCAAACTGATTCTTGCTGGGTCACTGTGTAAACAGTACATTTACCCTTGATAAAAGTTACAGATTATTTAGGCATAAAAAAAAATTTGAACCTGAAAATAATTTGTTCAAAATTTTAAAAAATAATGATAATATGGGTTAACCTTTGTATTCTAGAACATGAATTTGATTAGAATGGGGATTATTAATGGCTGAAGAAGACTTGTCACAAATTTCTGCAGGTCAGTTTGAAACAGTTTCACAGCTTATAGCATCATCTGAATCACTTCAAATCGCATTTTCCATAATGATTATAGGAATAATTGGAATAGTTATCGGTTATAGGAAATTTTCATTTTGGGTAGGTTCACAGAAATTTTATTATCAAAGACCACACGCTTCACGATTTCTACGAAGAGCGGTTCTACCAGTTTTTGCAATTGTGTTTATCACGGTAATTAATGTTCACATACAAAGTGGTTTTTTGTTAGGAGATGACTTAACGACAGTTGGGGATGGTGAAATGTCACCTCAAGAAATATTTGTAAAAATTCTCAACACATTCAACATTTTGGTAATTGGTTATACAGTTTCTCACCTTGTCCCAATTGCTCTAAACAAGCATGAAAAATCTAAGTTAGAAAAAGAGGATTTTGATGCTTGGTTTGAAATGAGGGGGTTTGTTGATGATAAAGATGATTTCTTCCATAAATTGTACAAATGGGTTCCACCAAAAATCATTCCAGAAGACATCGGAGAAGAGGAATTCAAAGAAAAGCTGAAAACAAAAGAAGGTATGTTGGAGTTGGAGCAATTCAGAACAACAAAAGGAAATCCAATTGGTGGATATGAAAAATTAGTTGATAAACCATTTGAAGAATGGAAAGAATCTGAACGATTAAAATATAAAAAATATTATCAAAATTGCATTACCGGAAATAATCAATCTGGAAGAAAGTTAAACCCAGGTGCAAAACCTGATGAAATATTTCCAATCGATGTATGGAGAGAAGAGAAAAGAGTAAATAGTTATGAACCGTTAATTCCAAGTTCTCGTCCTCCAGGATATGCAAAAAAGAAAAGAGAAGGAATTCCAAAGTCTGCAAAACAGGTACTTCCAGTTGGAATTTTTGTTGCAACAATTTTAGGAGTTGTAGCTTGGTGGGGAGTTGATTTGATTGTACTTGCTACAGCTACAGGAGGATTAGCAATTGGATTAGGATTAGCATTACAAGAGACTATGCAAAATTATTTTGCATATATTCTCATTAGAAAAGATAAAATATTTGTTGAAGGTGAACGCATAAAACTTGATACAGGATATAATGGCTATGTACACAAAATTACGCCTAGAGTCACCTATATTCGAGATGCGTTAAACGAATCAATTGCAATAATTCCAACAAGACAATTAGTCACCGCACAGATAATTAATTATACACAGGGAATGAAAATGGTACCTGCAATTGTGGATGTAGGTGTTTCTTATCTTAATGATCCTAAACAAGTTTCAGCTATTCTTGTAAAAGTTGGAAAACGTGCAATGAATGAAGTGGTTGACGGTAAAGGTAGACATCTCATTAGACAAATTCATTGTCCATATTTGAAACACAATCAACCCAGTTGTGGTTGTGATAGAGATATTCATGTTGATATCAATCAACCAGTTGTGAGATTTAATCAATTCAATGATTCCGCACTAGATTTTTCATTATGGGTTTATGTTAGAGATTATGGTGCACAATTCAAAACTAAAACTGATATGAGAATGATCATGTATGAAGAATTCAAGAGATATGATATTAGAATTCCATGGCCAATTAGAACAATATACCAAGGAGATGAAAAACGTGAGCAAGAAGAAATCGAAAAACTTAGTGGAAAAAGGAATGAGGTTATTGACAAATATGGTATGGGTGATATTGGTCGTGGTAGTGGTGAAGATGAATAATCTTCTCAAAACTTAAGAATCCCATTAATTCACATTTCTTGTTGAGTAAATTATCAGTAATTGCAGGTAAATCTTCTGAGGATGTAGCAAGAAAATTATCTAGAAAAATAAAGGCAAATTTTGTAAAATCACAAATCAGAGTTTTTGCTGATGGAGAAAGTAAGATAACTCTTAGTGGAAAAATATCTAAAAAAAAATCTGTTGTTGTGCAATCAATTTATCCTCCAGTTGATACAAATCTAATCCAAGCATTATCATTAATTTCAAAAGCAAAAGAGATATCATCTGAAGTAATTGCTGTAATTCCATATATGGGATATGCAAGACAAGATAGAGAATTTTTACCAGGAGAAATAGTAACTATGAAAGTTCTCGGTAAATTGTTCAAAGGAGCTGGTGCATCAAAAATTATTGCTGTTGATATCCACAGCATAGTAGGATTCAAACATTTTTCCATTAAAACAAAGAATGTTTCTGCAATTCCCGAACTTGTTCATTATTTCAAGAAATTGAGCCTGAAAAATCCTCTTGTTGTTTCACCAGATCAAGGAGGAAAAGAAAGAGCAAAAGAATTTGCAAAAGAATTAGGCTCAGAATATATCACATTAGAGAAAAAGAGAGATAGAAAAACAGGGAAAGTTCAGATAAAAACAAAGAATCTAGATGAAGTTGTTAATAGAGACTTAATTTTAGTTGATGATATGATTAGTACAGGGGGAAGTATTGTTAAAGCCACACAATTTCTTAAGAAGCAAAAATGTAAAAAAGTATACGTTGCATGTACACATGCATTATTGATGAATGATGCAGAAAAAAGAATTAGAAAAGCAGGAGTAACCAAAATCATTAGTGCAAATACAATTCCAGGTAAGACCTCAATTGTAGATATTTCTAACACTATTGCAAAGGCAATTCAATAATGCCTGAAAGTTTTTTTGTTTTATCTAAAGATTATCTAGAACTTGCTACAGATGAAATTATTTCACTAGCAAAAATGTATGATAGATTTTCTAAAATTAAAATAATATCTAATTTGGTGATTGTTCAATCAAAAACAAACTGGAATGAGATAGCAAAAAGAGCTACATTTGTAAAAATTTCAGGACAAATACTAAGAAAAATGTCGGGTTTATTTTTGGATGAAGAAAATGTGGGAGTCCTAAAAAACGCAAAAACGTTTGTGTGTAGAATAGTAAATTTATCATCAAATCAATTTGACATTCCAGAATTAGAAAGTTCTATGGGAGATATGATATCAAAATTCTCTCATGCAAAAGTAAATTTAGAAAATCCTGATATTACAGTTTATCTAATTTTTACTAATAATGAAAACTTTTTTGGATTTTCAAAACGGGTAAAAGATCAGGTAAGACCAAAAAAGATCAAAAAATACCCTCATGAACTAAATTGGAAGTTAACAAGATTAATGATAAATCTGATAGGTTTGAAAAAGGGTGAAACAGTGTGTGATCCATTTTGTGGTACCGGTACTACGCTTCTTGAGGCAGAGTCAATGGGAATTCATGGGATTGGATTGGATTTTGATGAAAAAATGTGTGAGATTGCCAAAGCAAATCTAAAAGTCAATAGATACAATTCAGAAGTCATTAAATCTGAATTTCAAGGATTATCAAAAATATCTGACAGATTTGATGGAATTGTGACTGATTTGCCATATGGTACTGCCTCAAAAACATCAGAAAAGCCACAAGAAATTCTAAAGAAATTTTTTGCTAGTCTTCCTAAAAGAAAAAAAGTAGCAATAATGTACAAAAAAGAATTAGATTTCAATTCAAAGTTAAGAGGATTGAAAAAATATCATATCTATAGGCATAAAAGCTTGACAAGAACAATCTTGATTAAATGAAACTTGTATTCTTAGGTACATCAGCAGCTCAACCCACTGAAAATAGAGGATTATCATGTATTTGTTTAGAAAGAGACGGAGAGATCTTGATGTTTGACGCTGGTGAATCTGCTCAAATCTCTTTTATGAAATCAGGTCTAGGCTGGAATAAAAAAATGAAATTGTTTGTCACGCATATGCATGGTGATCATTGTGTAGGAATTTTAGGATTATTACAAACAATGTCTATGCAAAATAGAACTGAAACATTAGAAATTTTTGGACCAAATGGGATTGAAGAATTTATTGGTGCAAATATTAAGGTATTAAATTTTGGATTGTCATTTCCAGTTTTAATTACCACAATCAAAGAAGGGAAAATTTATGAAAATGAAAAGTTTTCAATATACGTTTGTAAAGCAAATCATTCTGTAATTGCATTCTCATATTTGTTTGAAGAAAAAGATAAACCTGGAAGGTTTAATCTAGAAAAAGCAAAACAATTAGGAATTCCCGAAGGAAAACTATGGAGTGAATTACAAAAAGGTTATCAGATTACAATTAATGAAGAAACAATAAAACCTGAACAAGTATTAGGAGAAAAACGACCAGGGAAAAAAATTGGAATTTCTGGTGATACAATCCCTACTCCAGAATTAGAAAAATTTTTCAAAGATTGTGATTATCTTGTATTTGATTCTACATTTTTAGATGAAGAAAAACAGAGAGCGCAAGATACATGCCATTCTACTGCAAAACAAGCCGCAACTTTAGGAAAAAACGCTAAAGTAAAAAATTTGATTTTAACCCATTTTTCAGCCAGATACAAAGATGAAATTGGACACATGAAAGAAGCACAAGAAATTCATAACTCTGTTATAACTGCAAAGGACCTTTTAGAAGTAGAAATTAAATGAAAATGTTTGAGTTAATTGAAGATGAGGTAAAGAAATTTCAAAAAATTGTTTTTGTAACAGGAGCTGGAATTTCACAAGAAAGTGGAATTCCTACATTTAGAGGTGAAGATGGATTATGGAGAAATCATGATGCAATGAAGTTAGCCACAATTGATGCATTTTATGATAATCCAAAATTGGTTTGGGAGTGGTATAATGAAAGACGGATGAATATTTTTCAGGCACAGCCAAATCCAGGTCACAGAGCAATTGCTGAACTTGAAAAATATGTTGATGTTGTGGTTTTAACTCAAAATATTGACGGATTACACCAAAAGTCTGGTAGTTCAAATGTATTGGAACTTCATGGAAGTATTGTAAAGATCAAATGTTCAGTTTGTGATTATAAAGAAGAAATTTTAACAGAAATTTCTAATTTACCACCTCTCTGTAAATGTGGAAATATGCTTAGACCTGATGTTGTATGGTTTGGAGAATTACTACCTCAAGATGTATGGCAAGATGCTATGAATTTTGCAAGTAAGTGTGATTTAATGATTATTGCAGGTACATCACTTGTAGTATCCCCAGCAAATACACTTCCAATCTATGCAAAACAAAATAATGCCACACTAATAGAAATTAATCCAGAAAATACATCAATGTCAAGAGAAATGAATTTAGTAATCAGAAACACTAGTGCAGAATCATTACCAGAATTAGTTTCATTATTTAAAAATAAATTATGATTGAAAAAGAATTTTATTAATTATTGTATTAGAAGAGTTCTTGAACTATAAACTGATTATATTACAGTTAGATAGTCTTCATGTTCAACAATTATATCTATAAAATATAGAATTTCAGTGCATGATTTGCATTTATATCAAACATTGATGTAAAAAGTATAACAAAAAATTTTTCTTGTCTGCAATCCTATTACTACATTGATATTATTTATTTTACTGTTTGTATCAACATATTGAAGAAAAATATTACCATCAGATTATTGTTTAGTCAATAAAGAGAGTTTCAAATATTCTTGAAAAAATATTTTGAGTATAGACATTGTTTGATGGTTTTTGAATAGTTATTGATGAATTAGTTGATCCTAAATTCTAATAACCTGTGAAAATATTTTGAATTAATTCTATGGGGTTGAAATTCGAAATTTCTTTTTTGATTGCTTTTTGAGAGGATTCTTTTGTCTCAGAAATTTCAGTTGTCACCTTATTTCCAATATTACTAATTTCATCAGATATTAATTCAGTTGTCACATTTGTAATTTTATCAATGGATGAATCAATTCTTTGCTCTACAGAATCTGAAGCTTTAGAACCAAAATCACTTACATCATTTTTTAGTGAATCAAACACAGATGCTGACGTTGTAGGAAACAAATTACCAATTTCATTAGAGAATATCATGCCACATAAGATAACAATACCAGCAATTATTCCTAGTTTTATGATCATTAAGTATAATTCTAAAAAATGGATTTTAGATTCAAACTAAAAAAAATAGTCAAAAATGAGTGAATTTTCTTAAGCTGATTTTCGTCAATCTCCAAAAACTATCCAATCAATTATTCCATCAATATTTGATGAAGTCAGAGTCACCTTAATTGGTCCTAGAGGAGATTCTTCTGGTTCATCACAAATTGTCACTCTTTCAACAAAAGCTGCTTGTTTGTTAAGAAAAAACCAAGTAGTATCATTTTCCAAATTATTTTCTAAATTACGACCATAGGTTTTTTGAGATTGATTTGTATGGATTGTTTCATAAATTTTTTCAAAAGATCTTAATTCTTTTGATTGAGCAAACATTGTGAAATTTTCATATTTTATTATTGAATATGGAAAAATATTAGCAATTGCCTTTTCTACTTTAGCTGGATCCTCAGAAGGGTTTAATGAACAAGACATCTCTATTTTACAATTAATGTTTGGGATTTTCATTTTTTCCAACTTTGAATGACGTTAAAGGTTTTTTCAATTAATTCATCTTTTGTTAAACCAATATTAGATATTGCATAATCGGATAATGCAATTGAATTACTTATGCCAACACCCAATTCACGATTATCTCTTTCATCAAAATGTTCTTTTGTTTGAGGATCATCTGATCTTCCTCTTTTTTGTAAAAAATCAAATCTAGTGTCTGTAGATGCATGAACTGCTAATAATTTTACAGTACCAAATTTTTTCAGTACTTGTATCTCGTCATTTGATCTTATTCCATCTATCAGTATTACATTTGCAGTGGAAGATTCTATTTTCGGTTTAACTAGTTCTGCTATTGCACCAGGGCCATTTTTATCTCTAAGTTCAAGCATTAGTTTTCCAAGATTCTCTCGAGTTGATTCTAAGTTTCTTTTTTTTGCTTCCTCTCTTACAGCATTACCCATATTGATAATTTCGTATCCTTTTGATTTCAATCCTTCAGCAATAGTAGATTTACCAGCACCAGGCATACCTGTCAAGCAAACAATTAGTTTTGTCAACATGTATCAAAAAAAAGAGTCGTCTATGAAGCTACCGGAAATTATTATAAACATACATCAAAGAATGTTATGATGCGTGTTTTTATAGCAATTGAAATATCAAATAAAGAGGTAATTAATTCCATAAAAATAATTCAAGATAAAATTAACATTGATGCAAAACCAGTGGAATCAAAGAATTTTCATTTTACATTACAATTTTTAGGAGAGATTTCAGAAGAGATCATGCATAAAATCATTCAGGCTTTTCGTACAATTGAATTTTCAAGTTTTAGTATCACTTTGAAAGGAGTCGGTGCATTTCCAAAATCCAAGTTTCCAAGAGTAGTTTGGATAGGGACGGATGAAAATGGGGGGAACATGTTAATCCAGTTATCCAAAAAAGTAGAAAAAGTGATGGAACCTTTAGGGTTTTTTTCAGATAAACCATTTAAACCCCATATCACAATATTTAGAATTAAAAAAAAGATTGAAGATATAACAGGTGAATTGAAAAGTCAAAAAGTGATAGATTTTGGTATACAAGAGATTTCTAGTATTAAATTGAAAAAAAGTGAACTTACTTCAAGTGGACCAATTTATTCGGATTTAGAGGAGATTAAAGCAATAAAATGAAACAAATCATTTCTAAAATTTCCAAAACTGGTATTCCATCTAAAACAGTGAAACAATCCAAAAGACAAATTGCAGAATTAGCATATAGTCTAGTTAAAAAAGAAATTAAAAAATATCCGGAAGTGCTAGGATTAGAATTTGGAGGTTCGTTTGCAAAAGGTACTTGGCTATCTAAAGATGCAGATATTGATATTTTCATTAGATTCAAAAAAACAATATCAGAAGAAAAATTGGAAAAAATTTCTAAGAAAATTGGTTTTGATGCATTAAAACAATATTTTCCATATGTTAGATATTCTCAGCATCCATATGTTGAGGCTAAAATTAAGAGTACTAAGATTAACGTTGTGCCATTTTATGATGTAAAAATTGGAGAATGGAAAAGTGCTGCAGATAGATCTCCATTTCATACTAAATTTATGGAAAAGTCTCTAACATCAAAAATGAGAAATGAAGTTAGAGTTCTAAAAACATTTCTAAAGGCAAACGGAATTTATGGTGCAGAAATAGCAAAACAAGGATTTAGTGGATATATTTCAGAGGTTTTGATTTTAGAGTTTGGTAGTTTTGAGAACCTCATCAAATCAATATCAACAATTAAAGAGAATCAAATTATTGGAAAAACTTCAAAAACGTTTGATACATCAATAGTGGTTATTGATCCAATTGACAATAACAGAAATTTAGCTGCTGCAATTTCTGATGAAAATATTGGAAAATTTGTTCTTATTTCTAGGGCATTTAAAGAAAGACCATCATTAGATTTTTTCAAGAATAAAAAATCAAGAATATCAAAGAAATATTGGGATAATTTGTTAGTGATAAAATTTAATTTTAAAATTAGAAGTCCAGATATAATTTGGGGACAAATTAAAAGAGCAACTTCCACGTTGTCTACACAGTTAGAATTAGGAGGATTCACTGTGCTTAGAAGTAAACCTCATACAGATCAAGAAAATGAAGCCTATCTCTTTTTCTTTTTACAATCTACAAAAATTGGTCAAATATATCAAAAGAATGGACCAGATTTTTTCAGAGACGACAGTACCAAAAGTTTCATTTCTAAAAATCTCAAAAATGCAGAATTAGTATGGATGGGAAATAATAGAAAAATAGTTTCATTAGAAAAAAGAAAACATGTTGATGCAGTAAAGTTCATCATAGAATTTTTGAAAAAAAATCTTCAGATAGGCATACCAAAAGGCCTTCAAGATGATCTTAAACGAGGTTTCGAGGTTTCAACAGGAAATAAAAATCTAAGCAAATCAATTAAAGAGGCAGCAGGTGAATTGATTTCAATAGATGGTACACTCCTTCATTTCAATTAAAAAATTTGCTAAAGAACCTTATTCAAAAATCTTAGGATATCCAAAAGCTACTAGTCGTCAAATAAAATCAAGAATCAATGAATTAGAAAAATTAAAAATTAAATCAATTTCATTAACTGGTCCTACTAAAATTGGAAACTTGGCAATTTTAGGGAAAGGATACGTGGGGGTTGTTGTTCTTGCGAAAAAAGGTAACAAAGAGATTGCACTTAAAATTAGAAGAACAGATTCACCAAGAAACGATATGAAAAATGAGGCGGTCTTACTAAAATTGGTAAATTCAGTAAATGTTGGGCCTAAAATATTTGATGTTAGTAAAAATTTCTTAATTATGGAATATCTTGAAGGAGAGAAATTTAGTGATTGGTTAGATTTGTTAAAAGGAATTGGAAGTGCAAAAAAATTAAAATCTAAAATTAAGAATATTTTAGAGGATTGTTACAGATTAGATCAAATAGGTTTTGATCACGGAGAGTTAAGTAATATTTCAAAACATGTCATTGTAGGAAAAACAAAGGTTAGTCTAATTGATTTTGAAAGCTCTAGTACTAACAGAAGACCTTCTAATGTTACATCAATTACTCAGGCATTTTTTATTGGATCAGGTAATGCAAAAAAAGCTCAAAAAATTTACAAAAACCCTCCT
>JAOUAE010000006.1 GCA_029861085.1 Candidatus Nitrosopumilus sp.
TTCGCGGAACTACACAAAACGATATTTTAAAAGAATACATTGCAAGAAACACATACATCTATCCGCCAGAGCCATCGATGCGATTAATTGGTGACATGATTGAGTATTGTGCAGAAAAAGTCCCATCATGGTATCCTGTTTCAATATCCGGATACCATATGAGGGAAGCTGGCTGTACAGCTACACAAGAAGTTGCATTTACATTGGCAAATGCAATTGCATATATCCAAACTTGTATTGATAAAGGATTAAAAATTGATGACTTTGCACCACGGCTTTCTTTCTTCTTTTGCTGTACTATAGAGTTCTTTGAAGAAGTTGCAAAGTTTAGAGTTGCAAGAAAAGTATATGCAAAAATTCTCAAAGAAATGTTCCATGCAAAAAATCCACGTTCATTACAATTAAAATTCCATACACAAACTAGTGGTGAATCTCTAACTGCACAACAACCAAATAACAACATCGTTCGTGTTGCAATTCAAACTATGGCTGCAGTTGCAGGCGGTACTCAATCATTGCATACTAATTCTAGAGATGAGGCACTGGCACTTCCAACTCAAGAGTCTGCAAAAATTGCACTCAGAACTCAGCAAATTGTGGCACATGAAAGTGGAATCACGAAGACTGCAGATCCTCTGGCTGGATCTTACTATCTTGAGGAATTATGTGATCAGATTGAGACTGATGTATGGAAATATCTCAAAAAAATCCAAAAAATGGGCGGTTCTGTAAAGGCAATTGAGAAAGGATTCTTCCAGTCTGAAATCAGAGCAAACGCATATCGTCTTAAAAAAGAAACTGACAGTACTGAAAGAATCATTGTAGGTGTAAACAAGTATTCTGAAGAGGAGGAACAGCCGGACTTGCTTAGAATTGATGACCGAATTGAAATTCAACAAAAGAAGGCACTCAAAAAATTACGTGATTCTAGAGACAAAAGGAAATGGGAAAAGGCATTGTCTGCAATGCAAAGTGCTGCTGACACTGAAGAAAACCTCATGCCTTACATCGTTACAGCCGCCAAAGCATTTGCTACGACTGGTGAAATCAGCAACACGTTCAGAGAAGTATTTGGTGAATATCGCCCTAAGGAAGTATTTTAGATGAAAATTGATCACGTTGCAATTGCAGTAAATGATGTGGAGGAATCTGCCAAAGTATACCAACAAGCACTGGGTGTTAATGATGTAGAGTTTGAAACCGTGGAATCTGAAGGCGTCAAAGTTGCAATAATTCATTTGGAAAACGGCCGAGTAGAATTAATGCAGCCTACAAATGATACCAGTCCAATTAGAAAATTTCTGGACAAAAAAGGGGAAGGATTACACCATATGGCATTGGAAACCGATAACATTGAGGGTGAAGTAGAACGAATGGAAGGTTGCGGAATACAATTTCTAGGACAAATCCGACCTGGCTCTGCTGGAACTAAAGTCACTTTCATTCATCCAAAATCACTACATGGAGTTTTGGCAGAACTGTGTTCTCATCCAAAATAACGAGATAAACTAAAAATAGATTTGAAGTAACCGCTATTCTAATTATGCGTATTTTCTGATATTTTTTTCAATTCCGAAAGAATCAGAACTAGTATTTCTTTTTCGCTTAGTTTCAAAAGTTCTACCGTTTCATCTTCTGTGAATTTAATTTCCTCATTTATTTTTGAATATGTATCAAGTTCAACCATGTCTAAATGAAATTTTAGTATTGATTAAATCTTTGGCATTGCTAATTTGTTTCTTTTTTTAGATATATTCCATTAGAATTAAAATACCTACTATTGCCAGACCTATCCAAAACCAAAATTTCCATTTCTTTAAAATGAATGTTTTTGGTTTTAGTTTTTTGTCTTTACTTGTTAGGACACTTTGATGACAATACAAACATAGAATTTGATCTTTGTATTTTTTTGCACCGCCGTTTTTCCATACTAGTTTCTCACATTGAACACATTTTTCATTATATGGTTTTTCAATTATGGTGATACAATCTTTACAAAGTTTCATGTTGTAATCATGTTCTTTATACTGTATAATATCACCTACATCCGTATCTGATTTGCCACATCTTTCACAGTTCATTTTTTTACTCTACAGCAAAATTACTATTCAACTTATTTATTCTCTGACTTTGCTTGTTTTATGATGCGATCTTGTCTTATGAATTAATAAAACAAATACTGACAAACAGTCGGCATACTCTAAACCTAATGTAAAAATACTCTGTTTTAGTTGAAAAATACATGAAGACCATGTGTAAATGCGGTTGCGATACCCCCCTAACTGACTATGAATATAGAAAATGGAGTGGATATAAACGCGGTCATGAACCTTTACCATAATTCCTGTTACCATGAATTATGATTGTCCCATATTTCGAACAAAGACTAGTAGGTGTAGTAGAAGCAGAGTACTAGAAAAATAACTGAGAAATAATAATGCGCTTAATTCAATGCCACTAGCGACAGTTACTAGATCCTCATCATAACAAATGCCACTAGCGACATTAAACTCTGAATTATTTCCTAATCAGAATATTTTGTACTTTATTGGATGAAAATAACTTTAAAAATATCTCCAATTCTTCTCTTTGTTTATCTAGTGCAGTGTTTTCCCATATTTTTAACTGGCTGAATTTTGCCAAGTCATAAAATATGTCCTTATCTTCATCACTAAATTCATCGTGTCCTTTTTTGTTTATCTTTCCACGTCTTCTTAATACTCCTTGTCTTCCTTCTGGCTCTTCTTGATATTCTATGATAATTTTATTTTTAAAATCTATCAAGTCTGGTACGAATTGCCGAAATCCTTTTTTTCTGAATGCTTCAGCTTGCTCTTCTGATAAAACTGGCACTTTTTGCCATGTCCCAAGTTCATCTATGATGATTCTAGTTTTACCCTCCTTTGTGTCTGTGTCAATGATGAAATTATACTGATTTTCTTTATCAATTTCTTTTATTTGCTGATTGATATGAAATAATTTTTCAAGATCTTGGATTCCCAAGATACTAGTTCATAAATTTGAGTATTTGACCGGAGGGTTATCTCATAATAAATTACTGATCTAAAAATAATCATTCCATCATTTTCAAAGTATCAGAAGCTGTGATAATCCCGATAATTTTTGATTTTTTTGAAACTAGGATACACTTTGAATACCTTATCAGTGGAACTAGTACATTGGCTGGAGTGTTCCAATCCACTATTGGCGGAACTGGTTCCATAGTATTTGCAAGTTTTGCTTTTTTCAATTCTGCTTCCCCCAACTCTGCCAGGTGCTTTACAATCCCATCTTCAGATATCATTCCTACCACATCTGAATTATTGAAAATAGGAATTTGACTGATTGATAACTGGTGCATTTTTTTAATTGCGTCATGAAGCGTATTTGCAGGTTTTAGCTTTACAATATCTGTACTACAAAAATCCCCTGCTGTGTGAGATGATGACTCCCCTTCTAATTTTGAAAGACTCTCAAAAATCTTCTTTGCTGTTTCATAGCTTGGCTGGCTTCTTCCTGACTCAATCTGGTTGATCATTGAGGTGCTGACTCCAGTCATTGTTGCAAGTTTTTTTTGAGTGATTCCTATTTTTAGTCTAATCTGCTTTATCGAATCAATTCTAGGCAACAATCCATTTTGAGATAATTTGATTGGTTTTAAAAATTTGTTTTCTGATAATTCTGGAAAATTAATCATTATTTCTTAATTTCCATTTTAGTTTTCCTTCTCCTCTTACAAATGTCTCTGGTGGTTCTTTGCTGTGGTTATTTTTGATATGGGGCATGTAGGTAACAAGCGAGGAAAAATCCTGATTACACAATTGGCAAATTTTAGTAAATCCCATGAACTATTATTCATTACATATCATATTAGCAAAGTTGTAATTTTCAAGTTTGATATCGTTTCACAATGCCACGATTGTGCCAATTTGAGAATGGATTATTTTTTCTTTGATTTAATTTTTGGTTGCTCGATTGCTGCTTGTGCTGCTGCTACTAGTGCGATAGGAATTCTATGTGGTGATGCACTTACATAATTTAGACCTACTTTATGGCAGAATTTTATCGAATCTGGGTCTCCTCCATGTTCCCCACAAATTCCAACCTCCATGTTTGATCGAATTCCACGTCCTGCAGTAACTCCCATTTTTATCAAGCTGCCCACACCGTTGACATCAATTGATTGGAATGGGTTTCTCTCAAGTAGCTCTTTTTCCATGTATTCTGGAAGGAACTTACCTTCTACGTCTTCTCTACTAAAGCTAAATGTTCCCTGTGTCAAGTCATTAGTACCGAAACTAAAGAATTCAGCAGTGGTTGCAAGTTCGTTTGCTGTTAGTGCTGCCCTTACCACTTCTATCATGGTTCCAAAGTTGATTTTTAGTTTCATTTTGTGTTTTGTTTCCATCTCTTTTTTGATGGAGTCGTAAATTTTCTTAATATGATTTAGTTCTGCAATACTGCTGATTTGTGGAATCATTATTTGTGGATGAGCTTTGACCTTCTTTTTTGTTAATTCCACTAATGCTTCAAATACTGCGCGAATCTGCATCTCATAGATTTCTGGATATGTGATTCCTACCCTTACTCCTCTGTGCCCCATCATTGGGTTGACTTCGGCAAGCTCACGTGCTCTCTTTAGAACAATTTTTGCCTTGTTAGTTTCACTTGTTGCATTCTTTAATTCTAATTTGTGAATTTTTTCTACTAGTTCTTCAGGGTTTGGCAAAAATTCATGCAATGGGGGATCAAGTAATCTGATTGTAACTTCGTATCCTTCCATTGCCTTTAAAATTTCAATAAAGTCACTTTTTTGTAATTCTCCTAATTTTTTTAGAATTATATTTCTCTCTTCAATGTTTTCTGCCATTATCATTTCAACAAATAGATTGATTCTGTCACTGCCATTGAACATCCTCTCTGTTCTGCACAAACCGATTCCTTTACCTCCAAATTCTCTTGCAAGTTTTGCACCTTCTGGGGTGTCTGCATTAGCTCTGATTCCTATATTCTTTGCTTTTTGAGACCATTCTAAAATCTGCTTAAAATCAGATGTGACTTTTGGCTCAATTGTTGGAATGTCTCCTACGTATACATTGCCTGAACTACCGTCAATTGTTATTGCCTCACCTTCTCTAACTATTTTTCCATCAACACTGCACTGTTTATTGTCGTTATCAATTTTCAAAGTAGAGCATCCAACAATACATGGTTTACCCATTCCTCTAGCCACTACTGCCGCATGAGATGTTTTACCTCCTCTGCTGGTTAAAATTCCAACTGATTCAAAGAATGCTGGAACGTCTTCTGGCTTTGTTTCTTCTCTGATTAGAATTACTTTGGTGCCATTTTCACCCATTGCAGTTGCTCTTTTGACATCCAACACTGCAATCCCACTTGCTGCCCCCGGGGATGCTGCAATACCCTTTGCAAACTGATCATAGTTTTTGATTTCTTTTGGATCAATTGTCCTATGTAGCAGTTGCTCTAGTTGTTCTGCTTGAAGTCTAGTTAATGCTCTGTCTTTGTTGATTAATTTTTCTTTAACCATGTCAACTGATGTTTTAATCATTCCTGTTGCGTTCATCTTTGCATTTCTTGTTTGCAACAAATAGAATCGCCCTTGTTCAATTGTAAACTCAATGTCTTGTGGTTCTTTGTAATGCTTTTCTAATTTTTCACATGTTTTTGCTAACTGTTTGTATGATTCTGGCAGGTCTTTTTTCATCTCATCGACTTGCTTTCCTGTTCTTACACCTGCTACTACATCTTCGCCTTGGGCATTGATTAGATATTCGCCATAAATCTTACGTGTTCCATCTCCTGGGTTTCTTGTAAACACGACACCTGTGGCACAATCATTACCCATGTTTCCAAATGCCATTGATACAATGTTTACTGCAGTTCCATCTGCAATATTTTTTGTAATGTTGTTTTTCTCTCTGTATACTATTGCTCTTTCTCCCATCCAGCTTCCGAAGACCGCTTCAATTGCAAGTTCTACTTGCTCCGTTGGATCTGTTGGGAATTTCCCTCCGGTATGTTTATCACAAATTTGCTTGTATTGTTTTACGATTGATTTGAGTGATTCTTCATTCAAATCACTGTCTTCTTCAACGTTTTGGTTTTTCTTAGATGCTTCTAAAACCTCGTCAAATTTACTATCATCTACTCCAAATACGACTTTACCAAACAATTGAACGAATCTTCTGTAGGAGTCCCATGCAAATCTTGGATTGCTACTTTTTTCAGCCAGTCCCAATACTGTTTGATCATTTAATCCTAAATTCAGAATAGTATCCATCATTCCAGGCATTGATATTGCTGCACCTGATCTTACTGATACTAGTAAAGGGTTTGATTTGGAGTTCCATTTTTTCCCCGTTTTTTTCTCTATTTTTGCAATATTCTTTTTTACATCTGCCATGAGTGTTTTTGGCAGTTTTTTATTATTGTCATAGTATTTCTTGCAAACTTCGGTCGTGATTGTAAATCCTGGTGGCACTGGTAGCTTTAGTCTGGTCATTTCACACAGACCTGCTCCTTTTCCTCCTAGGAGTTTTTTGTTTTTCCCGTCTCCTTCGTCATAAAAATAAACTTGTTTCATTTTTTACGATTATCCAATCTTAAAAAGGGGGTATTAAATCATTGACTTTGCAAAATCCGACATTATCTTGTTCCAATCTTTTGCCTTAATGATCCCACTTGCAACTAGGATTCCTTTAGATCCTAATTCTATTGCTTTTGCAACGTCTTCTCCTGAAACAATCCCAGCTCCACAAAGTAGTTTTGTAGTATTTTTTGCATTTTTTACTGCGTTTGCTGCTTTTGCAATCAATTCAGGTTTTTCTTTTGAAACTGCTTTTCCTGAACCAATTAGTTCTGGAGGCTCTATTGCTATATAATCTGGATTAAGCTTTGCATATTTTTTAACTTCTGCAACGTCTTTTACACATAAAATGGATATCATCTTTAATTCCTTTAATTTTAAAATCAATTTTTTAATTTCTTTGCTTGATATTCTATGTTCGCTGTGATTAATCAATGATCCTTTCACTTTGGATTTTTTTAACAATTCTGGAATTACAAAGCCTGTGGTACTGCCAATTTTGGAGTCATCTATATGCTGAGCTAAAATTGGAATTGAACTTTTTGATACAAGTCCTATAAGATGCTGTGGTGGTGATATTGCAATTTTTATTTTATATTTTTTGGAGATTTTTTCAGCAGTTTTCACAAATTTGGTTATATTGTCTCCGGCAATTTCTTCATAATTTTTACAGTTGATTACAAACATCTTTTTTGATCTTTTCTGCATTATATTTAATCCTTGATTACGCATGTGTTGTTTTTGATTTAATGTCATAATTCATCTTCATTCCCAACACTATCATCATTAGCACAATTGCAGCAATATTTGTGCCTATGATAAATACGTCTGATACTATCATCCCATAAATCAACCACAAAATTGCACCTGCTGAAATAAAGATCATCAAAAATTTTGAAACATCTTTTAGACTTTTTGTTTTATATCCTTTGTAAATCTGTTCTACCCATCCTGTGAGAATTAAAATTCCGGCTGCCACTCCAAGTATGGTAAGTAACGTCCCATCAACTTCCATATCTTATTTTAGCTCCAAAAGAATTCGTCTAATCCTGTCTGTTTTGGTTTTCCTAACATTGTATCGAAATCTAAATCCATTGATGATGTAATTTGCTCTAATGTTGATTCCATAAACTCCATGTATTTTTTTGAATCTATTTCTTCTTTCTTTGCTAGCTCTACGGGTTTCACTCCTGGTTTGTTTAAAATTTTGATAAATGAAATTTTATCTCCTTTTTTTATTTCTCTAATTGATTCTAACTGTTTCGCAGCTCTGATGTGTTGAGGAATTGTTTTTACATATTCTGATGGTGCCTTACTCAACATAACATTGAATGTCAAATCTTCTAATGGAATTTCTTTTGCTTCTACTTTTTTACCGCATGTGGCAATTTTTTCAGAGATTTTTTGTTTTGCCTTTACAAAATCTTCCATTGTTTGAACATTGGACAAAATATCGACCAATTCATAAAATAATTTTTTGATAAATGCCGGCGTATGTGATTTTTTCCCGGTTAGACCTTTGACATCTACTTTGCCCGATTTTGTAACCCCTAGATAATTTTTTTTCCTGTTACTTAATACACAATACCTGTATGTCTTGTCGATCTCTAAATCTACTCCATGATCCTTCTTTGCTTGATCAATTACCGTTTGAATTTGTTCCTGAGTTGGTTTTTTAAGAAACAATGAATCTGTGTCTCCGTATAGGACCTCTATTCCTATAGACTCACATTTTTTAATTGTCTCTAAAATCGTATATCTTCCAATTGCTGTTGTTGCTTCAGCCACTGGCAGAAAGTACAATGGGAATATTTCGGCACCCATTACCCCATAACTGGCGTTTAGAATCACTTTGAGTGCTTGACTGACTACGGTGTATTGTTGTCTCTGATCATCAGTCAGAGTTTCCTTTTTTGACAGGCTCTTGTAGTAGTTTACTCTCAAATCTCGCAATGATCCAATAATCATTGATGTCAGACCATTTTTCTTTGAGCATGCCCAATGATTGGTTTGTGGAATGATGGTTTTTTTACATTCTTCATGAGCACATCTTACTGTCTCATAGGATAGATTTCGAACTTTGATAATGCTGGGATACAGACTTGCAAAATCCATAACTACTACATCAAAATGAATTCCTTCTTTAGGTTCGACAACGAGTCCTCCTCTGTATTTTTTGTCTTTAATTACTGCATCAGACATCACTCCCTCTGATCTTCTTTGAAGTTCTTCCCGCTTTGGAATCAAACAATTTCTTTTCCTATGTTCATAATACAACAAACTCCTAATCCATTGAGATACTCCCATCCTTGCAATGTCATCCATTGGCATTCTTCCAATCCTTGCTATGATTACAAGAAGATCCATCAACAAATCCTTGTTGAAGCTGGTAAGCTCATATGTCAATAGTGCATCATTGTAACAATAGTTTGCAGTCTGGTAAAGTGACAGTTCGTCAAACTCTAATCCGTAATCTATTTTCTCTTTTCCTAGCAATGCTTTTGAGACGCTGTTTAGTGAAAAGTCGGTGTATTTTTGA
This sequence comes from Candidatus Nitrosopumilus sp., assembly GCA_029861085.1. The sequence continues at coordinate 9,150 of JAOUAE010000006.1, forward strand.
CTGAATGCATAGATTTGAAATGAACGATTTGAAAGAACTTTGTATAAATCAAGATGAACTCCTTTTTTCAGAGTTGCAGAATCCCTCATCATGTAAAATGGGTTTTCTGAATTTTTCACCCCTAATCTTTCTGCTCTGTTGTAAAGATACGGCAGGTCAAACTCATCTCCGTTGTATGTCAGAACAAATGGAAATGTCTTAATTATTTCAAATGCGTCTTCTATCATTTTTTTCTCCTCGTTCAAATCATAAAATTTAATTTTGATGTTGGGCTCTAATTCGTTTGTTCCTTCTTCTGTTTCTTCTGTTTTGAGCACAAAAATTTGATCAAATCCATCAGAACCCTTCAGTCCTATGGCTGTGACTTTTTTTTCGGCAAGTTTTGGATCTGGAATTCGTCCAATCACTGCCTCTACTTCGATATCTACACTGAGTCTCTTTATTCTTGGAATTGGCTGGTTTAGCAATTCGGCCCATTCTGAAATGAATGTCTTAAATTCTTCTGCATCCACCATGCTTTCGCTGTCAACTTTGTCCCACAACAAACTTTTCAGTGCAAGTTTTACTTCATCAGAAATTTCTAAATCATGCGGTATTATTTTTCCATCTTTGATTTCATAGTATTTTCCAACAATTAATTCCCTGTCATAGAGATAATTTTCATAATATTTTATGTCTGATTCCCAAGTTTCAATTTGATTTCTGATGCTATCTCCAAAATTTCCGCCAATGGATAACGGAGTATCTACAATTATTTGTGATAAATCTACTTCTTCATCTTTGATTAAATCATATTTTTTGACTTGTTTGATTTTAAGTACATCGTCTCTTTCTTGAAGAAAATCTAACTCCTCTGGGGATAATCTTGAATAGCAATATGGTTTATGGCCCATTTCGTCATGCCATAAAATTAATTCTTTGGATTTTGGTTCATAGAATTTCAAAACAGCTGATTTTGTAATGTTGTCATATGCAGCTGATACCAACATTGCTGGCATCATTGATTCGATTTTTTTATTTTCTCCTAGATTTACTTGCATTTTCTCACACAGTGTTTTCGTATTTGCCTACCAGTTCTTTTGCCCATTTTACGATTTTATTTTTATCTAGATTTACCACTTCTACTCCTGCTTCTTTTAATAACTCATAATCTGTTTCAGGGTATGCATCAAGGCAAACAAATTTTCTAATTCCAATCGTAATTGCCATTTTGGTGCATTCTAGGCACGGGACAAATGTTGTATACAGTATCGCTCCATCTATTCCTGCCTCAATTCCTAAAATTGCACAATGCATGATGGCATTAGCTTCTGCATGATTACAAAGGCACCTGTCAAGTGATGCCCCTGATTCAATTTTTCCTTCCATTCTCAGTTGACATCTTTTACATCCTCCTTCAAAACAATTTTTGATTCCAGGAGGTGTTCCATTGTATCCTGTTGCTAACTGTCTGTGATTTCTGACAATCACTGCACCAACTTGTCTGGTCATGCAGTTTGAACGAAGTTTGGCAAGTTCTGCTTGAAGCATAAAATATTCGTCCCAATCCGGTCTGTCAAAAGAACTACTCACACAAATCCTCTTTGACTGTTCAATATATGGATCACTCTAATTGAGAGTTCTTGTGCGATCAATGTCATGAATTAGATGAATTCCGTGTAATTCTATATGCAAAAGTGACAAGTATTATACTTCCATATCAAGATTGACTAGATTCTATCTTTTCACCAATGTCTTTTCCACTAAAAAGAAATTTAGAAAGATGTTATTTTTTCAAAAAAATGGATTTAGTGTATAGTAATAGCTCAACAATTCTATACGAAAGCATAAAATCAATAAATTCTGATTTCTTCTTATCGTATGACTGAATTTGTTGAAAAAAAATATGTCAAAAAAAACTCTATTGAGAAACGAGATTATCAAATAAATCTTGCAACTCAAGCAATTAAAGAAAACTGCATTGTAGTGTTACCTACTGGTCTTGGAAAAACCGCTGTTGCATTACATGTAATTGCCGAATACCTTGCAAAGGGGACTGGGGGTGTATTGTTTTTAGCACCAACAAGAGTTTTAGTCAATCAGCATTACGAATTTTTAAAAAATAATCTTACATTGGATGATATTTCTATAATTACTGGAGAGGATCCAATAGCAAAAAGAACCAAACTTTGGAATAGCAGTATAATTTGTGCAACTCCTGAAATTGCTAGAAATGATTTGAATCGAAAAATCGTATCCTCTGAACAATTCAATCTAGTCATCTTTGATGAAGTTCATAGAACTGTTGGTGATTATGCCTATTCTGGCATTGCTGAACGTTTTGAGGATTCATCAGCTAGAATTGTTGGAATGACTGCCACCTTGCCAAGCGAAAAGGAAAAAGCTACTGAAATTCTAACAAAACTTGGGATTTCAAGTGTTGCAGAACGAACCGAAGATAGTGCTGATGTGAGGCCATACACCCAAAAAACTAACACTGAATGGATTAATGTAGAACTTCCACCTGAACTAAAAACAATTCAAAACTTGATAAAATTGGCCTTAGATGAAAGGTATGACACTCTAAGGAAAAATGGGATTCGTTTAGCAGAACAACAATCCCTTTCGGCACTTCTTAGAAACAGGCCCTTTGTATTAACTCAGAACAGGCGTTCGGCAAAACCACTGTTCACAGCAATTAGAATTCATTATGCATTAAATATACTTGAGGCTCATGGCATTACCCCATTTCTGAAATTTTGTGAGCGAGCAAAGGCAAAAAAAGGCGTGGGGGTAAAAGACTTGTTTGAACTTGATCCTAATTTTACAAGGGCCATACATTTGGCAAAAGAAGCGCAATCGCATGGAATTGAGCATTCGAAAATTCCAAAGCTAAAAGAAATCATTGAATCTGTTCCAGGGAAAGTTTTGATATTTACAAGCTATAGGGATTCTGTTGATCTAATTTTCAATCAACTTACTAAACTTGGTATTTCCGCAGGAATTTTAATTGGCAAAGCTGGCGTAACTGGATTAAAACAAAAAAAGCAGATTGAAACTGTGCAAAATTTTAGAGATGGCCTTTTTCGCGTACTAGTTGCAACTCGTGTTGGGGAGGAAGGGTTGGATATTGCTGAAGTTAACCAAGTAATTTTTTATGACAACGTGCCAAGCTCTATTCGATTTATCCAACGGAGGGGAAGAACTGGCAGGAAAGATACTGGTAAACTTGTAGTTTTAATTGCAAAAAATACTATTGATGAAACATACTATTGGATAGGAAAACGAAAAATGACTGCTGCCAAATCCATGGGTGATCAGATGACTCAGGTTTTGGAGAAAAATCAAGAAATTGAATCTAAAAAAACAGGACTAGACGCATTTCTCTAGTTTCTGTACTGTCTGGATATGCTGTCAAAAATTATTTGTTTTCTTTGAATTATCTTGTTTTTCATTCCTGACTCTAAATGGTGAATGCTGCTCTTTTTTGCAACTAGTAAATTCTCTAATCTCACATCAAACTGATTTTGAAGAAAATTTTCAACTCCTGAAAATCCTCCCTCCGCCTCTAGATTTTCAAATGCATCTTTTGCTAAATTGTTGATGGATTTGTCTAGATATGAAATGATTTCTTCTAGTGTTTTCTCAGTAAGTACCATGAATCCCTCAATTTTAGATCTGAAAAAAACGTTATGTATTTTATTTTGGTTTAATAGATCCGATCTTCAGAATAATTTATCCTAATCTTTTGATTATATGGTATCCAAATTCTGTTTTAATTGGCTCTGAAATCTCTCCGATTTGAAGTTTGAAAGCTGCATCTTCAAAAGGTTTTACCATCATGCCTTTTGTAAAATAGCCCAGGTTTCCATCTTTTTTTCCGCTGCCTTTATCCGTTGAGAATTCCTTTGCTAGGTTTCCAAATTTTTCACCATTTTTGATCTTTTCTAAAATGACTATGGATTCACTTTGTTTTTCAACTAGGATGTGGGAACACTTTATCTTGTTAGACATTACGGGTTTTTCTTTTCACCGTATCTTAATTGTTTGGGGCATACATTGAAGAATCTTATATCAAAAACAAAACAAATGACAAAAAATAGAGATGAATATTTGATTGTTTCTAGTTTAATCCCCAACTGGCCTTGTTGTTTGGAACAATCTTCAAAAATGGGACTTCATTTTCTTTCCATGGATCTTTTTTTACCCATACAAATTTGTCGTAAAAAATATCATACAATTTCTTAAACTCTGAACCTCTTTCAATGATTTCTGCTTTACCTTGAATGCATATTGCTTTATGATCTCCTGATTTGTAAACATCAATTACAATGCTTGTTTGAGAATTTGATTTGATGTTGGTATATGCTCGTGTGTTGTAATCTGTGGCTATAATTATTGCATTGTCCTCAAATACAAATGATACTGGTTTTACATGTGGTATGTTGTCATGAGATGTAGCTATTCTTGCTTCTTCTAATTTTTTCAGAAATTCTATTTCTTTTTGACTAAATTCTATCAATTAAAAATTTGTTCTCTTATTTCAGGGATGTGTTTGTATACGATATCTCTTATCTTTATTTGATCTTCCTCAGTTGGTGTTTCTTTTTGTGCACTTAGAATTGCACCCCCCATACCTAGTGCCATGCCCATGACAATTCCATAGACAAATTCCTGTGGATTTTCTACTTTGAGTGTTTCTTTGTTTTCTTTGATTTCTTCTAAATATGCAGGGATTGTTGATACTGCACCATTGATGACTTGAATAATTAATCCTTCTAGTTGATCCTCGCCCATAAAATTTCTCTGGTGGATTTCTTAATAAATTTGCACCTGAATTTATTTAATTTATTATTTCCCTCCGTTTCATATTGACCTGAAATCATTAGATGTCAATAACATGGTATATCTAAACAACCGAATTACATTGACTCAATTCGTGAGGCGTATGTGTAAATCACATTCTTTGATATTATGATCATACTTGTTACAAAATGATTGTGAGATTATTCATCTAGTTCCTCTTTAAACTTGGGATCTTTTATTCTACATGGACCGCAAACATTCCTTTCAAAGGGGCCTAAATTTTCTCCACAAGTTTCACATTTTTTAGACATTATTGGCCTCCTTTGGTTTGATATACTCCTTTAAGATGTTCACTATCTGTTTTCTTATTTCTCGTCTTTCTCTTTCGGTGAATAAAGAGACATCTACAACAAAATTAGGGCTTGCAGGGCTTAAATCTGATATGCACCTGATGCTACTTTCTGACTGTTTTGTCATTCCAAATTCTCCTCAATGACTGAAAAAATGATGCCAAATTTTTCCAAATAACCAATTTCACCAACTCTAAAGCCTAGATTTTTTATTTCATGTAAAATTTCATGATCAACAAAATTGTCATTGGTGTTGATTTTCAGCATCTCGTTCTCAAACACATAATCCCATCCGGGTTTTAGTTCTGCGAGTAGTTTTCTTACTGACTAGTAAATTAACTCGCTCACTGTCTTTTAGCTTTGTTGCTAGATGTCATGTTGATAATTCCTGTTTGATTTTAACTATGTCCTGCACAATCTGATTTTTAGTGGGTTCTAACAACTCATAGCAAAACAAACACAATATTTCTTCATCATGTTTATTTTTCATTTCAATTTTTGCCATAACTTTAGAATTAATTTGTTTTAATCGAGGTGATGGTGAATGTGTAGGAAATTCTTTTACTTTTGTTTGCATTGGTAGTTTTCTAGGTATTGCTATTTTCTCTTTGGATTTCCACAAAGAGAAATTACCATTAACTGAGAATAGCATATCTCCATCTAAAAATATGATAATTTTACCTGTGAGACTTTTTATTTCAGAAGTCATTTATCTAACGATTTATCAATAATCGATTACCACATATCGGGCAAAAATTGAACTGCTCCTCACATCTAACAACTCCCTTTGTCTTATTACATGTAAAAGTAGTACGACCGGTGCCGTTTGAATTTAATACCAAAAAATGATTCTCATCAAGGTTATGAATCTCATTCATATTATAATCTCCATTATTTCATGTTACTTAATAATTCAGTTATAGTTTGATTTTTTCTCCCATCTTAATTTTGGTTTCAAGTCATAGGGGTCACAAGACCACGTTGCCAAATGTTCACTGCCTTCCCATAATTCTATTGTAAGATCACGAAAATATTTTGTTGACTGTGATATGCATTTAACACTTTTTTCCAACGTTTCAAATACTCCCACAATACCTGATTCAGAAAATTCATTGGATATGACTGTGAATGCCCTTATTTCGCTTTCTTTATTGTTTGTCATCTAATAGCCTTCATTTATCTGGAAATATGTATCCACGCAAAACACAAATTTTGAATTTTTTTGTTCCATATTCCAATATGTGATGTTCTTCTCCTTTTTTGTCTTTTGTCGCGATATTGTGATTATGTGTTTTATTTTTTTGTTAAAGGTACTTCCCAATAAAACACTTAGATAGTTTACAGAAAAGTCTGATGTTATGACTGAAACTTCACGAACAGATGAAGATGTAGAAAAAGAAATCCAGTTATGCATAAAAAAAATGCATGATAACATCAACGATTCCGAGAAATTATCTTTTTGGGAAGGTAAACTAGCTGCATTAAGATGGGTTAGAGGCAGAGAGTAAATCAATAATTCTTTATTTTTTGTCAGTTTACTCATCCTCTGTAGTGGCACAGATCATCAATTTTTTATTCCCAGATCTGTCTGTGGTGTAGCGTTTCATCCGTTTTCGATGAGATAAGTGATTGTAATGAGCATGTCGCCTATTTTCTCATTGTAGGTATGTTTTGTATTTATAGACTCCAATCAATTTTAGCTCCTAAGATTTTTAATCTCTATGTTTTGAACAGATACATGTTTGCCTTTTTCACAACAAACGAAGCAAACGCTGCATTACCTGATGTAATAAAAAAATATGAATACGCTCTAGCAAAAAATACTGAAATAAAAAAAATTGAACATGAATTACAGATGAGCATTTCAACTACTAATTCCTTTGAATCCTATGTGAATCTTAAGCAAAAGCTAAATACGGCAATAACAAAATTCTATGAATCCCTTGAAACATTGGAAAATACTGGTGTTGTTGTAAAAAGTATTGAGCAGGGGTTGTTAGATTTTCCTTCAAAAAGATTTGAAGAGGAGGTCTGGCTTTGTTGGAAATACGGAGAAACTGTAATAAAATTCTGGCATGAAAAAGATTCTGGTTTTATGGGAAGAAAACCAATAGAAGTTAGCGATGAATCTTTGATTTAATGATTTTATATCATCTAGTTTGCATCTTCTATCCTATTTTTCTAATACGTTAAGAAAGATTGCATGATGGAATTTCATAAAGTTTTTTTCAAAATGACTGTGGGATGATATCCATTTTGATAGACTTTAGAATTGATCATGTCTAAACTGGATCTACCTTGATGGCCAGTTCTGATGATCTGATTTCATTCCAGGCATTTGTTGCTACATCTAGCAAGGCAGCAACTGTTAGTGATGCCTCTGTTGATTGTGTTTTATTTGATTTCATGATATGTGTATGTGATTTTTATTTAATAGGAGTGCGTAGAACTGATAAATTATTCATATTCTCACTTGTCATCATCCAATTTGTTCCCATCTGCAATGGCTAGAGGATGGTTGTAACATTAAAAATGTTAGAAGTAAAAATAAACCAGATGTGAGTGCCTTCATTGTTTTCTCACATTGGGCATGTCTTCAGTTTGCAGCCATACTTTTTTCTTTGTTTGTAATAGTGCCTAGACAAATTCAATTACAACTTCAATTTGGACTACTTTAGATACCATTTCAAGATGGCCAATATTTCCTGCATGCTCCAAGCCAAGTGCGATTGCACCTGCATCCGTTCTTGTAATCGCATACAGTATAATTATTCCAATGGTCCCTGCTATGGTTACAACGTATAAAGCAGAATTGTTTGGATTCTTTCGTATCCAAAATGCAACTGGGAAGTATGCTGTGCTACTGCCAAAAAGAATGGTCCTTTTATCATGTCTTGTTCTTCAAATTGTTTCTCAGATATTTCAACAAAGTATACTGCAGAGGTTGTTATCATAAGACCGGCGACAATTCCGACTATTGATTTTTTGTTCATGATTCCATTACGTAACAGTGAATTCAATGCGTATTCATCATTCCTCTTTTTTGGGAACTGCTTGAGATTATTATTCTAAAAACTTTTGCCATAGTCTTATTATCTTGCCTTCCCTCTTTACATGTTCAAGATTGAAAGATAATTTTCCATCTCTATGTGTTACAACTATCTCGTATGTCCAGTTTTTGTAGTGACTTTAATCAAGACCTTCAACTATGTTTTATTTTCCAAGATGAGTCATTTCTTCTTTGACCATTTTTTCATCCATTCAAGCAAATCAGTAATTGATTCAATTAGTTCTTGACCTTTTTTTGTCAGTTTGTATTCCACGCGGGGAGGGACCTCTGCAAATGTTTGTCTCTCCAGGATCCCTTCAGAAACTAGCTCAGACAGTCTTGCAGACAGTGTCCTACTGCTAATTCCCTTTAGAGATTCTTTGAACTGTTTGTGTCTTACTGGTTTCGTTGTACAGCAAAGTGGAAAAAGAATCTCAAGTGTTGCCCTTTTTGTAATGAGATCTCGAATGGTTGCAGTCTCTTTCAACAGTTTTAATGCGTCATAACCTGTAAATTCGCATTTGTTTTGAATTACTGGCAGCTTTTTTCCTTTAGTTTTCATAATTACACTAACTGTAATGGGTTACACTTGACAACTTTAATAGTTTACATATTAAACCATGACATGGAAAATTCAATCAAAGAAGACATCAGAAAAAGATATTCCAAGATAGTGATGTCTGGAAATGATGACTGTTGTTGCATGCCCGGAGAGTGCAAAACGGGAGATTCTCCAGTAGATGCAACAAAATTGATTGGTTATGATCAAAAGGATCTTGAATCAATTCCACAAGAAGCAATTTTGGGAGTTGGCTGTGGTGCTCCGATAAATCATGCTGATCTAAAGGAGGGAGAGATTGTGGTTGATTTGGGGTCTGGAGCTGGAATTGATATTTTCTTGGCTGCAAGAAAAGTGCTGGATTCAGGAAAAGCAATAGGAATTGACATGACAGACCAAATGTTAGAAAAAGCAAGAGAAAATACAACAAAGGGAAATTACTCCAATGTCGAATTCAAAAAGGGAGACATTGAAGAAAACATTCCGTTAAATCACAATTCCGTTGATGCAGTGATTAGTAACTGTGTCATTAATCTGACAACAAACAAAACAAATGCATTCAAGGAAGTGTTTCGAATTCTAAAAGATAATGGACGAATGGTAATCTCTGATCTAATTACCGATGTAGAACTTTTACCAGGAGAAATTAATTCAGATCAGTGGTGTGAATGCATTGATGGCGCGTTAACTAAAGAAAATTATCTTTCATGTATTAGACAAGCAGGTTTTGAAAAAATTGAAGTGTTAGAGGAAAGAGCATACATGGAAGGGGAGAAAATCAACGGTAGAAAGATTGCAAGTCTTGTAATCAAGGCAATAAAGTAGGTCTTTTTGGAGTTTATTCAGGCGTGACTCTGACAGTACTTGTAAGATTCCTAGTAGAGGGGACTAATACTATCGCTAGTTAAAATCCTGAATGTAAAGAACTCCAAATTTGAATTTGGTAAAACTACTTGATTAGCAGTACGGGAATCTTTGAACTGTGCACTATTGTGTTGGATACGCTTCCAAGAAGCATCTGCTTTATTGTACCCTGCCCTCTTGCACCAATCACAATAAGATCAAATTTTCTTTTTTGAGCAAAATCAATAATTTCTTTTGCCTCATGTCCAAATACAATTTCCTTTTTGAATTTAATCGAGTTTTTTGTTGCTTGGCTTTTTGCAGTGGCAAGGAATTTTTCTACTTTTTTTAATTCGTTTTGGCTTTGAGGAACGTAAATCAAATTGGGATTGTCAAAAGCAGTATGTAAAACGTACAGGGCAGTTATTGAAGAGTTGCACTTTTTTGCAAGAAAGATTGCCTTTGTTAACGCCTTAAACGAATTCTTTGAGCCATCCATTGGAACAAGTATTGTTTTAATTTTTTCCATGCACGATTTTTGTAACTGAGACTTAAAAATTATGTGAGAATTATTACTGCTAAAAAGTTTTATTCATCCCAGAATTTTTTGTGCTTCTTTTAGTCCGAGCATATTATCTTCTAGTTTTTCCCTAAATTTGTCCAATTTTGTTATTAAAGAAAAGTCAAATTCAATTTAAAAAAGAGAATATGAAGATTCATTTTTCAGTAGATCTGCGCTGATTTCTATCTGTAAATTTAAAAATAAATCATCTCCAATTATGTTTTAATACACACAGAGTATCAATAACAATATTGATTCTAAAACTAAGTTTACTTGTTTTTGCATCATTGTTTATAATTTCAATTTCTCCTGTATATGCACAACATCATAGTGGTTCACTTTCACCCCCCGTAGATTTTGGTGGAATGCCCGTTGCGTTAAGCTCAATTTTATCCCCCGAAGATTTCACATTTGAAGACACAAAAAGCGCAAACCTTTCAATTAGATTTTTTGATAGTCAAACAGACGCGAACATAACTAGTGTGACATATCGCATCCAAATATTTCAAGGTGATGATCTTGTGGCAAATGAATATTTTTATGATGAAGACGGAAACTTGGATTTAGAAGTCAGGCCCACAACAGGGTGCAAAAACCAAGAACTATGGAAATGCACAAACTACTTTGGTGAAAAACACCCCATTGCGGGAGCATATTTTGCAAGAGGGGATTCAAGACCAATAATCGAAGGTCCAGTATTCGGCAAGAGTGGACAATATGATGTTAAAGTGTCCATCGTGGGTGCAACAAATCCCAAAACAATGACAACTGGTGATTTGCATTTTGAAACATTTCTTTTAATTCCAGAAAAGCAGAGTTTTTTAATTCAAACAGCAAATGCAGAGCAATTTCCTATTTCAATTAAATCATTTGATAGCAAGATAAACAATTTTGCTTTTGATGAAGAACTAAACAAGATTTCGTATGAAACATCGATTGATTGGAATCATGATAAGGAACATAGTTCGAATTTAAAACATGCCATTCATGTTCAGAAAGATTTCCCTGTTTTCAAACAAGGACATGACATTGATTTATTCATTGAAGGAATAAAGATAGAAAGACCCTTTCTCTTAGATGTTTCATCGCCTGATGAGAATGTCATTAGAATAGAAATGCCTCATGAAGAAATTATGAGCATTCATGATAAATTAAAGGAAAATATTATTAATCAAAATACAATAAAAGTTGACGTACTTTCAGGAGCAGAAACACAACTAAACACGTTAAATTTTTCATTTGAAAATGGGTTTGCCACAAATGTCACCTGGAATTCTCAGTTAAAATCAGGACAAGATATACCATTTACGTTTTCATTCTTAGATGCAAATAACAATCCAGTTGATGACCTGCTATTTGCATATAGCATTACAGATTCTGATGGAAATGAAATATGGACAAACATAGGCCAAAGTCAAACATTTCTGGGCATTGTTGCACAAAATGAAATTCATCGGGAATCAGCTTTGATACCAAATGACGGAAATTATCAATTTACGGTAATTTTGACAGGACAGGGAAAAACAAATTTTGAAAATTTCTTTACATCCAAATCAGATTTTGAGATTGCCTCTTTTCATAGTTTAAAAACTGAAAAAGAAGTTTCATCTACGAATGCTGAAATTCCGTCATGGATAAAAAATAGTGCAGGTTGGTGGGCCGAGGACATTGTAGGTGACGATGAATTCATCCAATCAATTCAATTTTTGATTAAAGAAAAGATAATTTCAATTCCCTTATCCAAAGAAAATTCATTTAATTCTCAAGAGATCCCAGATTGGGTAAAAAATAATGCCGGATGGTGGTCTGCAGATCTTATTTCAGATGGGGAATTTATGAAGGGAATTGAGTTCCTAGGAGAAAAAGGAATAATCAAAATTAATTAACTTTGGATTCATTTTCATTCTAAATCTGGTTTGTGAATCTCGTAGGTCCTTTTGCCTACAAACAAGTCAGTCAAAATAAAAAATTGCGGATATTGGTTATGATGTGTCCTTCTCAGATTTCAGATTTAGTTATCTGGTTATTGGAAATCTGATTTAATTTTCTTGATGCAAACATCATACCGAACATTCCCATTATCGCTCCAGGAATAATGGTCATCATCCAGATTTCAACTACGGTACTTGATGCAGTAGGCAGGATATCATATGGAAAAACATCATTAAACAAGTAAAGATCCAAAAAAGTCATTGATAGCATAGGAAAACAGAACATGAAAAACATGGATCCTAAAATGGCTCCAGATATTTTTTCGGCATGTTTTTGAACCACTTTGGATTTTACTTTTTTACTCAACACATAGTCTGCAATTACCGCACAAATCATGGGTACGGCAAACCACGGCAGATAAATCAAAAGATTTTCTGATGTGATTATGTTTGATGTCACATTCATTACAATAAATACAAGTGCGGATGAACTGGCTACGCCAAAAATATTGAGGGATTTTGAGGCTGACCAAAATACTATCGAAAATGTGAACGGTAATGCCGCAAAACTCAGTATAATTGCAACGTATGGATTGGGATTAAAGTTGTGGGTGTCTCCCTCTGAAATTGGCAGCACAAAGAAAAATATGAGCCACATGACACTAAACCAGAAAATACCAAAAGATATTGGCATGATTAATTTTACAAAACTGTTTTCTTCTACAAGATGAGAATGTATTCTTGCAAACCCAATCATAGAACCAATTGAAACAATGATTATTCCTATAGCAAGTGTCAGATGTGTTGGACTGAGCAAGCCATCTATTCCAAATAATTCATGCCAGTAAAAATCCCCTGGACCTGCAATCACTTGTAAAAGTGCACCTACAATGATAATCTTCAAACCGAAAGCAAATGGTTTTTTTCTTGTCTGTCTTTTTGTCATTAGTATAACTAAACTTAGTATTGCGCTGACTAGGCTGATTCCTACTCCTGAGTACAAAACTACATGTGAGGGGGTAAAGAATGTCTCAGGGGTTCTAAGTAAATGAGATGTAATGTCCCAGCTTGCTCCCCACATGGACAATGCAACACCAATCAATGCAATGGAAAATGATGCTAATGGAAGTTTTATTGTTAAAATCTCAATTCCTTCTGATGCTTTCAATTCTTTGATTGTGTGTCTGGAAGATAAAATTGTGTCGTAGTTTGTATACTTTTTTCATAAGGTATTTTGTGTTAGTCCATGATTTACAAATGATAAATTGAAATGAAATTTTATGTATGGTCATGTAATCTGAATTTTTTTAAATTTTCGATGCATTTTTTTAAAATATCTTCTATACCTACTATCCCCATTCTAGGTCAATGCTAACCTCTCATTACCTTTCATTACCAATAGTATATATACTGGTAGTATGATGAAAGGGCATGAGCACACAAACTCAACATAGCGATGCATACACATTGTATAAGCAAAATGTTCAAAAATACTTTGAAAATATTACAAAACAAACACCACAGTATTTTCAATCTATCACACATTTGCAAGATGAATGTATGAAAACATGCGAAAAAGCAATTACTGCTACAGTATCTATGCAACAAGAATTTGCAAAAAAATCTGGAATGAAAACTGATATTCCTGATTCTGCAAAAACTGCAATTGTTGATACCAACAAGCAAATTGTCCAAGCAAGTACAATAAACAATCAATTGGTAAAAACCACAATTGACGCAACCGTACAAAATATCAAAACATTTAACGATAACGTAAATGCATTTGCTGACTTAAACAAAAACATCATCCAATCTTGGATGACCCCATTCACACAAAAAAACTAGTGTGATTGTTTTTTCTTTTTTTATTTTAATTAGAATATAGTAGAGATAGTTATTCTAAAAAGAAATTTAGAATTTTTCTTATTTCTGTATAATTTGAATT